>CAKZZJ010000118.1 GCA_937885165.1 uncultured Caryophanales bacterium | reverse complement strand
ATAAATAAAGTACTACCGTTAAATAATTATCAATATTAGATAACAAATTATTTGATGGTAGTACTTTTATTATGACTTTTTATATGATATATTTGAAACAAAAAAAATAGTTGAAACCTAACCCGAAAAATTATCTTTCAACTATTACCCCAAAAGGTGATTTAATGTTAGCATTATTTTATAAAAAAATCAATACTTCAAAATATGAAAACGACATTTCACAAATATTATCATATAAAATCAAATGTAGTTGTGGTATAAGTGGATCATGTATAAAATATGGAACATATAAAAGAAAAGTAAGTATTAATAATATATTAGAAGAAATTTCATTACAAAGAATATATTGTAAAAGTTGTGGAACAACACATACAATAATGCCATCATTTATAATCCCATATAAAAATATAGGTATGGAAGATTATATTGAAATATGTGAAGCTATTGAAGATGATGAAAATTTACCATCTGATACGAAGAAAATATTGATTTACACGATTGATACGAAAGGTCAGGCTATCGTGTAAAATTTAGACCTTTCGTGTTAATACAATTTTTATGAATTAAACTATACACATAAAAAGCTTAAATTGTATTATCATAGTAGTCTCTTAACCCTGATAAAATATATGTTTGATACAATAAAATAATAAAAAAGCTAATATTCTGGTAAAAAACTATTGTATTGGCATACTTGTTATTAAGTGTATAGGGACCAGCTCATTAATACAAATTACATTACTTATTTAAATCATATTTTAATATAATTTCTTCGCCACAGTAATCATTTGTCTTTTTAAAACCATTATCTTCATATACATGAATTGCTTTAGCATTCTTTTCTTCTGTCGATATCCATATAAATGATTCATTAATTGATATTGATTTTATAATTTCAATTAATTGTTTTAAAGCAAGCTTACCTAATCCTTTATTTTGATGTTTTGCCTCTATCATCATTCTTAAAATACAATAATTATTTAAATATTCACCTTTTATATTATCACCAATATAACCCTTAGTAATCATTATAAAACCAATTGGAGCTCTATTTCTATATAAAGCAATAGGTAATACGTATGCTCCCATAGATTTAAATAAATATGCTTCTGCTAAAGACATTTCATTTGAAGCAACAAATTCTTTATCTTCACTTTTTACATCTAACATGCAAACATCATAGAAATTATCTTTGTTGATTTCTCTAAATTCTAAATTTGGCAAACTATATTTTAATAAATCAACATTTATGATTGTATTATCTACAAATTCATTTATATCTACTTTATATAATTGGCATAATTTCACTAGCTGATTAAAAGCTATATCATTAACACCTTTTTCTATTTTATTAATTGTTGATGGAGATGTATAACCAAGTGAATCAGCAAATTCTTGTAATGTTAAATTATTAGAAGTTCTTATTTCTTTTATTTTATCTCCTAATTTAGTCATTGTTATCACATAATAAATGCATAATTACATTTATTATAATCTCCATTTCATCAGGTTTAGATTCAGCAGTTAATAACGTGATAGCAACTAATGTATTATTAGATATTATCAATTTACCATTCGTTACTAATTTCTTATTTTTATTCAAGAATTCTAAGAATAGAGTTGCAGCAATTCTTTTACAACCATCTACAAAAGGATGATCTTTAACTAAGAAATATAATAAATGTGCTGCTTTATCTTCTATTGTTGGATATAATTCTGTACCAAATACATTTTGATATACAGCATCTACATATAGTTTATCATCTTCCCGTTTTCCGTAGCAACACAAGAAATATTCCGTAGAAAAATTAAACAAAAAAATTGATTAAGATATCTAAAGATATCTTATTTTTTTATTTAGCTTGTCAAGTATGTATAAAAATTTTTTATTTTTATCTTGTGTTGTCTTGTGTTGTATGGTATTATATTTATAAATAAATATAAAATTATGATAGGAGACACATTATTATGAGCGTTTTTCTTAGAAAACAAAATTTAAAAAACGGCATTTATCTTTCTTTTGTTGAATCTACCTATTCTTCTACTAAAAGAAATGTTAGTCAACGTGTAATTCAAAAAATAGGGTATGTTGAAGAACTTAAAAAAACATATGTAAATCCAATAGAACATTTTGAGGATGAAGCAAAAAAAATGTCATTAGCTTCCCAAGAAAAATATAAAGAGAGCAAAATAGAAAAAATACCTAGAATACAAACAATAAAAAATATAGGTTATTTTCCAGTTGCCAGATTATATTATAAATTCAAATTAAATGATGAATTTGATTTTTTAAAAACAAACACAAAATTTCAATTTGATCCAGAACTACTATTTAGATTTTTAACATATTCACAAATAATAAATCCAGGAAGTAAAAAATATGAATATGAAAATAAAGGTTTATTTTTGGATGATTTTGAGTTTAGTGATGACCAAATGTATGATGGAATTAATTTTATTGGCCAAAAGAAAGACTATATATTACAACACTTAACGTTTGAATTAAAAAACATTTACAAAATAAATACAAAGCACACTTTTTTTGATTGTACAAACATCTATTTTGAAATTGATAAAGAAAATGATTTTCAAAAGAGGGGGCCTGAAAAGAACAATAGGCATGATCCAATTATAGGTCTTGGATTACTTATGGATTCAAATGGAATACCGCTTAGTTACACTACTTTCCCGGGTAATCAAAGTGAGCAAACTGAGCTTCATAAAAATGGGGAGGCGATGAAAAAAAACTTAGGAATAAGTGGTAGGACAATTTATGTAGCAGATAAGGGATTAAACAGTGGAGATAATATGTATAAATCCGTCAAAAAGAAAGATGGCTATGTAATAGGACAAAAAGTAAGAGGTGCAGATAAAGAAACAATTGAATGGATTTTAAATAAAAATGATTATGTTGAAACATATAATGACGAAAAAGAATTAACATACAAAGTAAAATCAATTGTTGGTGAATTTGAGGTTTCTATAACAAGTGAATTAAATGGGCAAAAAGTAAAAATAAACTTACCTCAAAAAAGAGTGGTATTTTATAGTAAAGAGTATGCAGATAAAAGTAAATATGAGAGATCAAAACTAATCGCTAAAGCATATAAATTAATAAGCAATCCTAAAGCTTATAAAAAGAAAACTGTTGGTGATGCCGCAACATATATAAAAGAAATAAATTATGACAAGGACGGGAATATAATAAGCACTGAACTAACAATTGATACCGAAGCAATTGAAAGGGAGGCTAAACTTGATGGATATTATATGATAGTTACTAGTGAAACAAAAATTAGTAATGAAGAGATAATAAATATCTATAGAGGACTTTGGGAGATTGAAGAAAACTTTTCAATATTTAAAGGTGTTCTTAAAGCAAGACCGGTGTTTATGAAAACAAAAGATGGAATTGAGGCACATTTTTTAATTTGTTTTTTCTCACTAATTCTATTAAGATTAATTCAAAAAACAATATTAAAAGATGAATTAACTAAAGAACAAAAGCAAGCAATTCAAGAAGCAAATAAAAAGAAAACAAAGCATAAAATTAGAATTGAAAAGGTTGGAGAATTACCTATGAAAAAAATCGTTAATTTTATGAGAACATATAACGCTCAAAAAATTAACGATTCATATTATGTTGGTTTTTATAATTCCGATATACATCTTTTCGAAAAAAAATATAGTTTAATTTTAGATAAACATAGGCTATCTGAAACTGATATCAAAAAAATTTTTGATGATAAAATTTACAACACAAGACAAAAGTAAGCCTTTAATTATAAAATAATTAAATGTTAATTTCTAAAAAGATTCTACGGAAGACAAAACATATAGTTTATCATATTTGCAAGATAAATGCAAGATAAATTTTCGCATTAAAAGATTATAATTTAAGCAACATGCATAATAAATACAAGATAAGTGCAAGATAAATTGCTAGATATTCATAAAGAGTTTTATTGTTTAATCGACAAATATACTTCGCTAGGTAAATAGAATAAGGTTTCGCCACGATAAATCATCATGCTACTTAACTTTTTTTGAGCATGTTTAAAGGAGTGAATTTGTTCTGATTCCACCACTATTTTGTAAAAAAATCCGATATAATTAAAGAAAAAATCCTCAACACGATTGTATCAAGGATTGTGTACTTAGATGTTTTACATGATAGCCTAGACCTTTCGTGGTGCTTTCGTGGTAACAATGAGCTTTCGTGGTTTTTCAAGACCTTTCGTGGTAATGCATAATAGATAACAATTTTAAGCCAATTAAAAAATATGCGTTGTAATCAGTAACGGGACTTGAACCCTAGCAAAAAAGTCTTAAAATAAAGAAAAGTGCTAATTTGAGAATAAAATCGTAAGCACCAAAGATGCCCCTAGCACGCAGTGAAGCCATTTTTTGAAACCAAAATAAAAAAATCGCTCAAAATTCGTAGTCCACGAAATTTGAACGAGATGATTTTTTAATATATTTTTAGATATTTAGGTATATCATTGGACCATGGTAAAAGTTCATCAGCATTCTTAGTACTAATGTTATTGAATATATAATTTAGATAGTTTTCAACATTAAGTCCATTAGCTTTTGCTGTTT
>CAKZZJ010000117.1 GCA_937885165.1 uncultured Caryophanales bacterium | reverse complement strand
GATCAGAAAACATCTTGGTTATTTCTAAGGCTTCATTAACAATAATCTTTATATCATTTTCTCCTTCTAATATTTCATATGTGGCTATTCTGATTATTTCTTTATCAACTAAATTTAATCTTTCAAGAGTATAATCTTTTAAATTTTTTGATATCATTTCATCTATAATATCAATTTTTGATACTATATTATTCAAAAAAATTTTAGCTTTCTCATCATAATTATCAGGATTTACAAATTCAATTGCCTCATCAAGACTAATATTTCTTAAATCCATACTATATAACATCTGCATTGAAAAAATTCTTAAATTTCTTCTATTCACTTCTAACACCTACTCGCCTTCTATATTTTAACACAAAATATGGCTTAAATAAAGGCAATTTTAAATTTCTATGCCTTTATAAAACAGTTAAGTTAATATACAATTCTTTAACATTATTTATTATGTTTTAATAAAAATATTCTTATTATTAAAAAATAATATTTATTTAATATTTAACTATATTAAAAGAGTTAAAAATTAGATAGATATCACGTTTTAATTATCTTTTTTCTTCTATTAAAGTGTTTAATATCTTTAAATACATACTTTCATCAGTATCAGTATCCAAATTATATTCTAAAGATATTTCATAAAAAATTGATTCGATTGATGGATTGTCTATTCCATTTAAAATAAATGCTTTATAGATTAAATCATCGACTAAACCGAAATATGCATCATCTAATTCTTCTTTATTTTTTAATGTATCATAGATATGAGACTCGATTGATTCAAACTGATTTAAATAAATACTTAATTCTTTTCTAGCTATAGCTTCGTTTTTATATTCATTTAAATAAAGTAGAAGATTAATAGTTCTTGCATATTTATTCATCTGATTAAAATCATTATCAAAATATTCCTTTAAGATAATAGATATGGTATTAAATGATTCATATACATAATCATATCCTATCATAAATATGTATTCTTCATCCTGATTTAATTTTTTATGAATTCTTCTTTCTGACAAATAATCAACAACAATAATTATTGATGAGATGCGGGATATAATCTGACTTTTAGTTTCTACTAAATTTCTTATTAATAAACTATTTTCTTTTTTAAATGCATTATAATCATCAAATATATTTGTCATCTTAATTTCATTTGAGGGAATAATATAACATCACGTATTGATTCAGATTCACTGAAGAAGATAATTAATCTATCAATTCCGATACCTATACCACCACAAGGAGGCATACCATATTCTAATGCTTCAACGAAATCTTCATCCATTTCGCTTGCCTCATCATTTCCTCTTTCTTTTTCCTTTAATTGTTCAATAAATCTTTCCCTCTGATCAATTGGGTCATTTAATTCTGTATATGCGTTCCCAAATTCCTTACCACCCATAAAGAATTCAAATCTTTCAACAAAACGAGGATCATCTTTTTCTTTTTTGGTAAGAGGTGATATTTCAATTGGGTATTCACATAGGAATGTTGGCTGAATTAAAGTCTTTTCTCCATATTCTTCAAAAAAAGCATTGATTATGTGACCGACTGAATTAAAGTGTGCCTCAACAGGAACATTGAATTTTTTAGCAAGTTCTTTTGCTTCATCAAATGTGTAATTATTGTTTTTGAAATCTACACCGGTTTCTCTTTTAATTAAATCACACATTGTTAATACTTCAAATGGTTTTTCTAAATCTATTAATGTATCTGACTCAGGATCAAATGGATTTTTAAACTGCATCTTGCCGATAACTTTTTTAGCAATTTCTTTCATTACACCTTCACAGATTTCTTTCATTGAATCTAGATTACCATAAGCCTGGTATAACTCAACTGTAGTAAATTCAGGATTATGAGTTTTATCCATTCCTTCATTTCTGAATAATCTGCCGATTTCATATACTTTTTCAAGGCCACCAACAATCAGTCTTTTTAAATGTAGTTCTGTTGCGATACGTAAATAAAAATCAGTATCAAGTGCATTATGGTGAGTTATGAATGGTCTTGCGGTAGCGCCACCTTTGATATTTTGTAATACTGGTGTCTCTACTTCAATAAAACCTAATGAATCAAAATATGTCTGCATTGCCCTGATGATTTTAGGTCTTAGCATCGCAACTCTTTTTGATTCCTCATTCATTATTAAATCAAGATATCTTCTACGATATCTTTCTTCAATATCAGTTAGACCATGGAACTTTTCAGGAAGAGGTCTTAATGCTTTTGAAAGATGAGTATATGTTTCACAGTTGATGGTTACTTCTCCTGTCATTGTCACCATAATCTTACCTTTGATACCTACGATATCGCCGATATCAGCCATCTTAAATAGATTATATTGTTCTTCTCCCACATTATCTTTTTTAATGTAAATCTGAATTTTACCACTTCTATCCTGAATAGAGAAAAATGAAGCCTTACCCATTTTTCTTATGAACATAATACGACCAGCTACACTAACTTCGATATTTTTTTCTTCTAATTCTTCATGAGTGTATGGGCTGCCAAGTTCTTTAACTTCCTTAGCTGTGTTTTTTACTTCATATTTTTGACCGAATGGGTCAATCCCTAATTCTCTATATTTTTCTAATTTGTTGCGTCTATTGATTTCTTGTTCTGTTAATTCATTCATCTAAATCACTTCTTTCTTTTTTTTCTTTTCATAAATGTATCATCAAATAAAAATCTATTTATAAAATGCCCAACTATTAAATTTATCCCGCCTGATATTATTATAACTACGATATTATATACAAACTGATTCAAATAAAAACTCGCAACCGGAAGCCACAAATTATTTATCATATTTGATATAACACCAACAATCATTATCGTAAATATTGTTTTTAATACTAATTTTATTCCACCCTTTTGGTGATAATATTTACGCATAAATAATAATGTAATAATACTTGATAAAAATAAGCCTAAATAATAAAGTATAGTATAAATAAAACCTAAATTGGTACCTACAAGTTTACCATTTACCATGCTATAAGATGAAAATCCAATAAATTTCCAATAATAGCTGAAATTATCATTAATCCTAATTTCTACTTTTGGTATGATATCAACATCAATACTATTCATATCAACAAATAGCGGCACAATAGATAATAATAAATAGGATACTAGAGCACCTAAAAAACCACAAAAACATGAAGCAATAAAATTTTTTTGTTTATTTAAATATGGGTGTTTAGCAAAAAAGTTGTTTAATCTTTTCGCAAAAAAATCCCATATTTTATTCAAAAAATCAATAATATGCTTCATAATAACCAACCTAGATTAAAATTAATATTTCCTGATTGTTTTCATCTATATCAAATCTGACTTTGATATTTTCTCCATCATAATCACAGGGCTTTAATTCTAAAATAATTTTTTTGATTTTTATTATCTTAAATTTTAATTCATTTCCCTGATTGTCTATTAAATCTATAATCAGATTCTTTCTCAGATTTTTAAATTTTACATTACCTAAAAACCTGAAATAAATATCATAAAATGTATCTTCCATTATTTAATTAAATAAACTGAATAATATGAAGGTATGCCTAAGTCAGCAAGCCTTCCGTATTCATTTACATCTTCATATATATCTTTTAAAACAAAGCCTACTCTCAAAAGGCCTCCAAGTGTCTCTCCTAAAGTATGAGAAAACTGATATCCTGCATCATCTTTTTCAAGCGACTTTTGTTGGTTTTTGTTTCTTAAAGGATTAAATGGTAATGAATTTTCAATTGTTATTTCATCATTTGTTATAAAATTAATACCATTGTCAAATCCTATAAGAAGTCTTCCACCTGGTTTTAATACCCTATATAATTCTTTAAAAATAGGATCTAATGTCTCAGCATATACAAGTGATACCGGTGCGAATATCATATCGAATTTATCGTTTGGAATTGGAAATGGTTCATTATAATCATTTTGATAAATTTCGATATCATATTTTTCTCTTTTTGCATAATCTATATCAGCCTTAACCTGACTTTCATTTAGATCAAGTAGTGATACCTTAGCACCAAGTGCAGCAAGGATTGGCACCTGCTGTCCACCTCCTGATGCAAAACCTAGTACCTCTTTATCTTTAACATCACCTATCCATGATTTCGGAACAGGTTTTTTAGGTGTCAAAAGTAATGAATAGTCCCCTTTTTTAGCTCTTTCAAATTCAGATTTGGAAATAGGTTTACCCCATGTCCAACCGTCGCATATCCACGATGATATTGTTTCCATATTCTTCTTTACATAATCATTCATAATTTTATCCTCTTTTGCTTAATTTAAGCATCTTTTTATCTTTATTTTTCAAAATTTTTATTTCTAGTATCTCCGGATTAAGAAGCAGCTGTTCTTGTAGATATAAAAGCAGTGATACATCAGTTTTAAATGTATAACTGATTCTTACCATAGTATATTCATCAGTAAATTCATCGATTGTTAGATGTTTTAATGTCAAACCATTATCAAATGAGAAATCTCTAATTTCGGTAACAATCGGAAAACCTTTTTTCGCTTTAACAGTGAGCGTTGGACTCTTACTATCAATAATATCGATTAATTTTGCCAAGACGATGAGCGTAATTATTGTAACTACAGTAGTAACTATAGCTTCCAAAACGAAACCAGCACCACATGCAAGACCAATTGCGGCACATATCCAAAGTGTACCTGCTGTTGCAAGACCTTTGACAGTGAATTTGTCGTGGATTATTACTCCGCCACCTAAAAATCCTAAGCCTGTGACAACACCGGCAGCTATTCTTGATGTATCATAATTCAAATCAGCACTTACACTGATTGAACCTTGGCCTATATCAATTGATCCATCGGCAATCCTTATAGCCCAGATAGATATTGTCATTAATAATGAAGAGCCAATTGATATTAAAGCGTGGGTTCTTATACCTGCAGCTTCACCCATTAGTTGTCTTTCAAGTCCGATTAAAAAGGATAAAAAACCAGCAAATACAGAAGTCAAAAATACATATAATAAAATACCATAGCCATTATATTCTGAAATCAATCCTAAAAGCCATCTATCTAGGAAGTTACTATTTTTTGGTGGATTATAAGAACCTTCACCTTCTGAAAGAAGTGTAGTTGTTGTCTTATTCTGAATAGATGAAATTATTAATAAAACTATAACTGCTATAATTCCTAAAGCAATTGATGCATAAATAATATTTCTAATTACCTTTTTATTCATGTTATTTTCCTCAATTTTATTTTTTAATTGTAAAACAATTAAACTAATACATATTTTATTTTATTTTTTCAATTTATGCAAGAGTTATATTAATTTTATGGCTTAATTATGCTTAATTTGGCAATTTAGGCAGAAAAAAAGTTTTAATAGTAAATAGTTACTATCAAAACTGATTTTACATTATTTTATATTCCTTAATTTTTCAAAATGATTATCTAAAGGATTTGCAATCATATAAAATATGGGAATTGAAACAAATAAAATCCATGTCGGGTGCCATATTTGTGGTCCTAAAAGGCCTAAAAATAGATAAACCACTGTAACCGCAATCGGATAATTGAAATAAGATATCCTCTTACTTAATAATGCTTCAAATATACTTGATATAACTATAGCAATCAAAAACATAAGCCAGCACCATCTCCAAAAGCCCCCTATTGTTCCTAAAAGCAAGAATGAGATGAGTGCCAATAAAAAGATTAAACCTTCAAATTTAAACGTTTTTTTTCTTGATGCAGACATTTCTTCTTTTATATTCTTATCAGAATCATCTAAATTTGAATCTTCACCAGTTAAATCGACTACTTCTTCATCAACTTCTTTAGTCATTTTTTATACCTCCTTCATTAAAAACTTTTGGATTTAGGATATAATAATATTCTAAATCATAAAACATATCATGATATTTTATTTCTTTTATTTTTTTACATTCAAATAGCATATTGCATTTTTCCATAACTCTTTTAGATGAAATATTTTCTGTGATATATCCTGAATATACTTTACTTATTCCTTTTTGAAATTCAAATTCAATCATTTCTTTTAAAGCTTCAGTAGCGTATCCATTATTCCAGTATTTTTTACCGAAGGCGTAGCCTATCTCTACATTTTGAAAATATTTATCAGGCTTACTGCATTCAAGCATCATACCTATATTTTCATTTGTTTTTGTTATGATAACTGAGAATATATACACTTCTCGTGCGATAGCAAAATCTCTACTTTTATCCATATCAATTTTGGAAAAATCATCTATATAATCTGCTATAAAATATTTCAATACATCTTCATCATGAAATATATTTTCATACATTGCAAGATTATCATCTTTATTAATAAATCTTAATGTTAATCTTTCTGTTTTTAAAATTATATTGGGGTCAAACATAATAAAATCCCTATAAAATATGAATCTTAATTGTATCAGTAATAGCATTACCTACAGCACTCGCACCAGTAATTACTACTTTATCCCCTTCTTTAACTATTCCAGATTCAAGCGCTTTTTCAATAGCGTACTGAAATAATTCATCGGTAGTTTCTTTCTTTTCGGCATAGATAGGATAGACATTCCATGCTAAATTTAATTGACGGCAAGCTTTTTCATCAACTGTTATACTAATAATTGGGCAGTAAGGTCTATAAGCACTAAGCTTAAATGCTGTCTGGCCATGATTAGTTACACAGATTATAGCCTGAGCATCTACCTGATGAGCAGTTAAAACAGCTGCATTACATATAGCACTTAAAAAGTCATCACCTAAATTAAGATTTGATTCTTCAAATCTCTTAATGAAATTGAATTTTCAAAAGGCGTAGCGCAATCGGTAAAAGAACAGGCAAAAGAATTTATAAAAAAATATTCATACCAAAGATTGAATGAAATAGCAAAAATGCACTTTAAAACCGCTAAAGAATTGTTGTAAACA
>CAKZZJ010000116.1 GCA_937885165.1 uncultured Caryophanales bacterium | reverse complement strand
GAACGCCTCGCCTAAAAATATTTTCGCATAAAAATACACCCGATGAACATTTTTTATCGTTTTTGGCGAGAGTTTTTCCCCTGTCGCCTGATTCTTAAGGGAATTTATAAGCTTCTGAACCTGTAAAGGCGTCAGAGCACTTAATTTTACTTTGCTGATCGGAGATGTCTTGAAATGATTCTTGATATTTCTGCGATAAGAATGGGCAGTGTATGGTTTTACTCCGCCCAGATAGTTCTTTTCCCATTCATCAAGCCATTGCCCAAGCGTCATGTTTGTAGGCTTTGCCTGATATGTTCCGTTCAAAACCTGTGCTTGAGCCGCTTTCATTTTTGCAAGTGCTTCTTTCTGGGTAGAAGCGGTAAACTCTTTCAGTTCCTTTATTCCGGTATCAGGGTTTTCCAAATAACATCGGGCAGACCAATAATTATATTCCTTCCCTTTTCGCCTGACTATTTTCTTCTGTACACATCCCTGCCCATTGGCAGATCGTCCTTTTCCACTTTTCTTGCGTGGCATGAAATTTCCTCCTTGCTTTTCATCCACGCAACGATTATACTGTGTAGCGTGGAAGGATTTTTTGGTTAGGGTCTTTCTACGATCTTCTGCCGTTCCGGTGCGCCAACACTGGGACGGCATTTTTATTTATTCATATCATCTAAATTTAGAACAACCCTCATCCAAGCATCATCAAATACAAAATCTTTTTTATTTTTATCACCACTAGAAGTACTTCCTTCTTTTTCTTCAACTTCATTAATATTATATTGTTGATTTAAATAATCTTTAAAATCAAAACTTTTATCTAACCAACTTTTTTTAGTTTCTAAATTAGCAATTTGAAACATTTCTTGTGTAACATTAAACATAACTCTAAAATGATTACCCAAAAATACAACAAACATAATAAATCCTAAAAATAAAGTAAGAAGTGGATTATCTATAAAAGTGCTATACCATATATTAATGAGTATATCACCTAAAGTAGCAGCAAATGCAGTTGCAAAAGTTCCTCTAAATCCAATATAATAAGGTCCTGAATGATAAAATACACACATATTTAAAAGACAAAATCCTGTAAATAAAATACTAAAAGTAGTAAGTAAAAATTTATATTCATTCATGGATTTAAAAAGTGTTCTGTAAAATAAATTATATTTATGAGGATATATATGAAAGATTTATTAAATGAACTCTCAATTGATGAAAAAATAAGCTTTTTATATGGTATGGATAATAAAAAAACTTATGAAGTTAAAAGATTAGATATACCATATTTATTTATGGCTGATGGTTCATGTGGACTAAGAGTAGAAAATGAATTTGGTAATTCTATGACTGGAATCGATAATTCATATCCTGCAACATGTTTTCCAGCATCACTTAATATGGCAATGACATTTAACAAAAATCTGGTATATGAAGCAGGTGTGGCTTTAGGATGTGAAGCTAAATATTTTGGTGTTGATTTTTTATTAGCACCAGCTATCAATATAAAGAAAAATCCAAGATGCGGAAGAAATTTTGAATATTTTTCTGAAGACCCTATATTATCTGGTGAATTATCAGGATATATGATTAAAGGAATTGAAGAAAATACTTCTTCTACTATCAAACATTTTATATGTAATAATAATGAAACATATAGATTTGTAGGTAATTCTATCATAGATGAAAAAGCCTTAAGAGAAATATATTTAAGAAATTTTAAAATCGCACTAGATATAGGAAAGCCTAAAGCCTTAATGACTTCATATAATATGATCAATGGTTATTTCGCATCAGAAAATAAATATCTTCTTAATATCTTAAGAAATGAGTGGAATTATGACGGAATAATAATGACTGACTGGGGTGGCATAAATGATAGAGCGAAGGCACTTAATGCATCACTTGATATTGAAATGCCTGGAGCGAACATTCATTCATTTAATCTCGTAAAAAAAGAATTAAAATCAAATCCCGATTTAATAAAAAATATTGATTCATCGGTTAAAAGAATATTATCAATAAAAAAGAGTGAAAAAATAGATTATGATTTTAATATAAGCCATAATATCGCCTACAAATGTGCAATTGAATCTATCACATTACTTAAAAATAATAATGATATATTGCCATTAAATAAAAAAGATAAATTACTCATCATAGGTGATTTATTTATTCATCCGCGCTATCAGGCATCAGGAAGTTCTTTAGTTAATCCTAAAAACTTAATTGATTTTATTTCATCTTTTAAAGATATAAATTATGAATTTGTTAAAGGTTATGATCTAGAAGATAATAAAATTGATGATAAATTAATTGATGATGCCATATCTAAAGCAAATAATTATGATAAAGTATTATTATTTATAGGACTAAATGATTATATAGAATCAGAAGGATACGATAGAAATAATTTATCACTCCCAAATAATCAGCTTTTATTAATAGAAAAACTTCTAAAACTTGACATCAAAATTAATGTAATATTATTTGGTGGTAATGTTATAGAATTACCATTTATTAATAATATTGAATCATTATTATATGTAGGGCTTTTAGGAGAAGCTATAGGAAAAGCTTTAAAAGATATATTGTTCGGAAAAATATCTCCATCAGGAAGACTTACTGAAACCTGGATAAATAATAAAGATATAATATTTGATAATGAAATAAATAAACCAAATACATTATATAAAGAATCAATATATATCGGATATAGATATTATGATACATTTAATAAAAAAGTAGTATTTCCATTTGGTTATGGCTTAAATTATGCCAAAATCAGATATGATAATATCAAAATAAAAAAAGATAATGATAATATCATAATTAATTTAGATGTAATAAATGAATCAAATATCAAACAATTACATTCTGTTTTAGTTTTTTCTTCATTAAATGATTCTTTAACCATAAGAGCTAAAAAAGAATTAAAAGGCTTTGAAAAAATAAATCTAATGGAATATGAAACTAAAAATATAGATATTAAAATACCTTTATCTTATATGATGATTTATAATGATAATAAATGGATTATAGAAGATGGTATATATGATTTTTATATTGAAGATAAAAATATATCTATAAAAATAGATGGAAAAATACCAGTTTCAGACAAGCATACATTATTTTATAAAGATATAGATGATCTTAATAAAATTAATGATGAAGATTTCTTAAAATTAACAAATAATAATTACCTTTATAAAGCAAAATTCCCATATGATATGAATACTATGATAAGGGATTACAAAACTTTATTTGGTATCATATTTAAAAAAATAATCAAGCATGTATTTTATAAATCATATAAAAAGAGTTTAAAAATAAAAGATTATAAATTGAGAACAAAAAAGAAAAAGAGTGCTTTATTTATTTACAAGATGATTGATGAGAATTCATTAAGAAGCTTATATGCTTCTTCTAATGGATTATTAAAATATAATATGGCATATGGAATATTATTAATAATTAATTATCGTATTTTTAGTGGGATATATTATTTATTAAAGAAAGAAAAAAGATTAAAATAAATTTTATTATCACCAATGTCAAAAGTATAATAAAAAAATTTTTAAGTCTTGAAAAAATACAAAATATTTTCAAACTCGCTTGAAAAAGTCTATAATAAGAAAAAAAGGACAGTGAGAATAATGTTTGAAAGAAAAATTGATGAAGAACTAAGAATTTGAAAGGAATCACTAAATCAAAAGAAAAAAGCACTTTTGTTAAAAGGTTTGAGACAAGTTGGAAAGACTTTTTCATTAAGAAAATTTGCGAATGAAAATTATGATAATGTTGTTTATATTAATTTTAAAATAGAAACTGAAATAAAAAAAGCTATTGAATACAATTTGAACGTTGATAATATAATAAGAAATTTATCATTTATGAAAATAGAATCTAAGTTTGTCCCAAATAAGACTGTTTTAATATTTGACGAAATTCAAGAATGTTCAGGTGCTCGTTCATCAATTAAATCTTTTATGGAAGATGGCAGATTTGATGTAATGGCTTCGGGTTCACTTTTAGGATTAAAAGGATATAATAGAAAATATCGCGGTGGTGTAGCCACAGGTTATGAGCACGTGGTTTATATGAAACCAATGGATTTTGAGGAATTTTTATGGGCGAAAGGAATGGCAAAAAATGACATAGAATATCTTAAAGAGTGCTTCAATAAAAGAGAAAAAATTAGTGTTTCAGTTCATGAAACAATGCTAAAATATTTTAGGATAATAAAGCGAGAATCCTCGGTTATTCAATTCTCGATATGATAGCTTTTGATAAAAAGGGCAAATTTTTCATTGATAATACATTCAAAACCAAGAGAAAGGAGAAAAATATGAGATTGGTTCATAGCTTTAATTATAAACCAAATAAATATGAATCTTTAATATTAGGATATTTAACATATTCTAGTGCTAGATTATTTAATGTTGGATTATACTAAAGATATGAATATAAAAAACTTGGTTATGAATCTATGCCTAATTGGTATGAACAAAAAGAAATTTAAAAATATATCAGATGATAAAATAAAACTTTCAACTAAAAGAATAAAAAAACTTAATATTATGAAAAAAAAGAAAAATAGAATATATATTACATACATCAACTAAAAAAATAGTAGATTATTGTGTTGATAATGAAATTAACACTGTAATAATAGGTGATATAAAAGGAATAAGAGATGATAATGATATAGGAGCAATTAATAATCAAAAGCTTCATTCATTACCATTTAAGCAATTCTATGATAAATTATCATATAAATTAAAAATGAAAGGAATATCATTAAATTATCAAAAGGAGTCATATTCATCTGGATGTTCACCTTTATCGCCTGATGTATCAAAAGAATATTATAAAAGAACAAATAGAATTAAAAGAGGATTATATAAAGAGAATAATACAATATATAATTCTGATTCAGTAGGTGCATATAATATTATGAGAATATATAGAAAAGAAAAAGGCATAGAGATAACTATGCCAATAAAAGGATTATCAAATCCTAAAGTTATAAATGTATCTGTGTAACCTATAAAGGTAGCAGTATTGGGCTGGAACGGCCCTGAGGAGTGATGGTTCACCATCACATAATCGATGCTTGGTAATTCAATTACCGAGTAGTTCACTAATTATTATATATAACAATTCTACGGTTTTGTCTATGCCAATAGATGAGTCAATACAAAGTTTATAATTATTAAAATTCTTCCAATCTTTTCCTGTTATAAATTTATAATAATTACTTCTTGATAAATCAGATGACTTCATGTTTTTTATGGCAGATGCTTCATCATCATTATATGCTTCCATTATATTTTTAATTTTATAATCTTCATTTGCATAAATGTAGATAGATAATAAATTAGGTGTATCTTTTAAAATATAATTAGCACATCTACCTACAATCACACAACTTCCCTTTGCTGCTAATTTTCTAATTATTTCTTTTTGAGCATTAAGAGCTTCTGGTATTAAATTTTTAGTTAAATATAAGTTAGAATTAATTGCTTGATTTTCAGAAATATTATTTAGATAATTTGAATCAAGACCGGATTCTTTTGCGGCTAAGGCAACAACTTCTTTATAATAAAATGGTATACCTAATTTTTCTGCAAGAAGTCTACCTATTTGTTTTCCCATTGAGCCATGTTCCCTAGCGATAGTTATAATTAATCCTGAATTTGATTCTTTTATATCATTAGTTTCATTTTCAAAACCTAATTCATCTTCATCACGTGGATATAGTTTTGAAATATTTTTAAAGTAGTAAATTGTTAATGAAGCAGAAATAATAATCGTAATAGTATCAGCAATAGGTGCTGCATACAATAAGGCAATGATTCCTGTTCCTTCTGTTTTTGCTTCAAAAATTAAAGGAAGTATTATTACTGCTGGAATAAAGCACACAATATCTCTACTTAAAGAACAAATCATTGCGAAAAAAGGTTTACCTACAGCTTGAAAAAATATAGAACTAAATTTAATTAAGCACGTAAATGTGACAAGAGATAAGAATATCCTAAAAGTTTTTCTACCATATTCCATATATAAATCCCTTTTGTCACCACCATCACCAAAAGGTAATATAAATGCATCTGGGAATATTTCATTTATTAATGTAAATAATAATGAAATAATTATTGTAGCTAATAAGATATACAAATATGTTTGTTTAACTCTATTAAACTTTTTAGCCCCAATATTATAACCAAATATTGGTTGTCCTCCTAATACAATACCTACGATTATATTAATTAATACAGTGAAAACCTTAGTTTCAACAGAGATAATTGAAATAGGAATATCTGGTCCATATTTACTTAATACACCATATTTATATAGCATAATATTACATACTAGTGAAATTATTACGATAGATATCTGTGTAATAAATGAACTAATTCCCAAAATTAATGCTTCTTTAAATATCTTAAAATTTGGAATAAATGATTTTAAACTTAATTTAAAGGTTTTGCTTCTAAAGAAATAGGCAAAAGTTATAACAAAAGACACAACTTGCCCTATTGCAGTAGCCCATGCTGCCCCGTTTATTCCCCATTTAAGCCCGTAAATGAATATAGGGTCTAATATGATATTTACGATTGCACCGGAACCTAAACAAATCATTGAATAAATAGGTGAGCCATCACTTCTTATAACCGGTGATGCCATATTTTGAAGCATATAAAGAGGAAAGAAGAAACATAAAATTGTTAGGTATGTTTTAGACATATCTATTGTTTGATCGCTTGCTCCAAAAAGTCTCAAAATTGGTTCTTTTAATGTTAATGCAACAACAAAAAGAACAATAGACATTGCAAAGATAACCACCATACCTGTTCCAATTGATTTATGTGATTTTTCTGACTCGTTTCTACCCTGACATATTGATAAATGGGCTGCACAACCATCCCCTATCCACCACGC
>CAKZZJ010000115.1 GCA_937885165.1 uncultured Caryophanales bacterium | reverse complement strand
TGTTCTGTAAATCTTTGTTTCATTTTATAAAATGAAACAAAGATTTACAGAACATCAAAGACAAAAATTAGTTAAATTAGGTTTTGAAAATATATCAAAGGTCAACGTTGTTAAATATGGCAATGGTAATTATACAAAAGAATTCGGACATATTTATATAACATTACAAATTAGACAACATTTTATAGAAAGATTTGCTTTTTCATTACCATATCAAGGAACTGATTTTGCATTTGCTAATCAATGTTTAGATGATTTAAAAGAAGCTATAGCTTTTATTAAAAGCTTAGGTTATTTTGATTAATGAGTTATATCTTTTGTAACTTGTAATATATAATTAAATAGAGGATTGAAGCGTTTGTAGGTATGTCATTTTAATCCTAATGTTTTATAATCAAATTAAGGAGGTTAAGTCCTATGTTATATTGGTTGTTAATTGAATATGAAGAAGATGGCATTACAAAATATATAGAAAAATTCTTCAATTCCGAAATTAAACGAAGAAGATTTGTTGAAGAATTTAGAAAAGGGAGAAAATAATTATGCCATTACAAGATCACAATTTTATACAAAAGAAAATTTCATTAAGAGATAATTTTAAATTAAGATTACCTAAATTCTTTAAAGATGAAAATGATGATGTAATTTATCCACAAGAAATCATTAAACCTTTAACTAAATATTTTAGAGATATTTATCAATATGAAGCAGTATTCATTGATAGTTGGTCTGCTAACAAAAAAGCATTAAAATTCACAGTGTTTGTACCAGGTGAACTTACTAGAGAAGATTTTATTGATGATATGAATGATTTTATGGAAGATTATCCATCATTAAAATATCAATTAAATGCTAAATGGCCTGACGCACCAGAATGGAACAAAGAACATGAACAAGAAATTAAAGAAAGTAATGGTAAAATTAAGCCTAGACAAATAGGATATGAAATGGCTCAGAATATAAAAACTTCGAAAAAAACAAGAACTGCTTTTAGTAATTTATCTGAAAATGAATTATCTATTGCTCTAAAATTATATGAATCAAAATATCATAAAAAACCAGATTTAGAATCTGAAGATGATCAAGAAGAATTATTATTTCTTTATAATAATAAAGTAGAAGAAGATAGAGGTAGATTAGCAATTGTTAAACCAAGTGAAGAATATCTTAAAAAATTAGAAAGAGAACAAGGTAAAAAAGCTGCTAAAGAATTTAAAAAGAAATATACTAGTGAAATTTATGAAGGTGGTACTTATGATGCAGTAGTTAATATTTTCTTTCAAACTAGCGAATTTGCTCCTAATAAAAAGGGTAATGTTGATTTAATGAACTATTATGAAATCAAACAATTGTTTAGAAAAGTTAATATCGATTATTTAATTGATACAATTAATGAATTAATTAATAGTTCAGCAAATCATGCTTCTAAAGAAGAAATTGATGATATTAAAAATGAATTAGAACAATTAATTAGATACTTAAAAGAAGATTTAGGTTGGATTAAAGAATGGGCTTTTAAAAATCAATTATCAGAAAAGAATATTAAAGAATATAATGAAACGGTTAGTAAATTAGAACCATTATTAAAGAAAATTGGAGTCAAAATTGATTTTACTTTACCAAAGGTTGGCAATATTTTATCAGAAGAAGATTCTGCTAAAAAATTAAAAGATTCTATTAAAGATGAAGAAGATCCTAAATTAACAATTTGTAGATTATTAGGCGAAGCTCATGATAAGATTATGGAAGCTTTGGATCTAGTCGAAGATTTAGAAAATGAAGATGAACTCCCATCTAGTTTAAGATATGATTTAGAAGATTTAGAAGCTTCTGCATCAGAATTTGATTTTATGGGTGAGTCAAATCCAGTAGATGTTTTAATGGGTACTTATCCAATTGAATATGTTAAAGATGAAATTAAAAAACTTTCTAAAGAAGAACCTAAATTAACAAAATACGAAAAAGTATTAGAAATTTTAAAGAAGAATGAATATTTTCCTTATGATCCAAATAAGCAAATAATTTATTTTAATGATCCAGAGCAATTGATTATATCAGCTGATTTATCTGAAGAAAATTATATACCAGAAATAAACATTGATTATGATAATCCTACGAAAAAAGATTTAGAAAAATATTGCAAAGCTCGTAGCAGTGAATTCTTAGATGGTTTCAATTTTGATTACATGATAAATACAAAAGAAAATCTTAAAAAATTAATTGATATGTATGGAGATGACATCTTAGAGAGCTGGGGTTAGTAGGTATTCTATAATCTAAATTCTTATAATATAATCTCTCTTGAAAACAGGAGAGATTTTATTTTATGTTAATTCTAAAGAAATTTAAAAGATATGAATATCCTTTAGACAATGGACAAGGGTATCATTATATGTGTTCATATACAATATTTGCAGAAGTAAAACCTGTGCACTATCCTGGAGAAAAATTAGTTCAAGAATTCAAAGTTTATGTGAAGGCATAAGCTTTTTCTTGAAAGTAGGTATATTACCATAAACCTTTTTAATATAAAATATAACTATAATAAAAGGAAGGTTTATGAAAGTTAAAGAATTAAAAGCAAAATACAAAGGTTATATGTTTATTGAAATGGGCTATCCTGATAGCATACCATTTACAGAAATTCCGAGTGGTAATACAGATGAAATGGAAGTTAAAGGTTATGAAGTTAAAAACAAACCATTTACAAATATCGATATTACACACTCTGTTTTTGGTGGTAAGAAAAGATCTAACCAATCATATAAAGGTTCAATTAGAATATATTTGGTTAGTAACAAAAAGAGGTTTAATAAATGAGTAAAATAATTAAAGATAAAAAAAGAAATATTAAAATAATTTATGAAATTAAAGCTAAAGATATGGCTAAAGAATTAAGTAAAGCTAAAAAAGATATTATTTCTCAAACAGAGCCTTTTGCTGAACATTATTTAAAATGCGTTTTATATAAAAATTCGACTAATGATTTTAATGCTTGGCTAAATACATTATTAAATATTTTAATATATGTTAATAATATTGAAGTAAAACCAGATTCAAGAAAATTAAGCTCAGAATGGTTAAATGAAAATTTTTTCAAAGGTGAATTAAATTCTATTAATGATATTAAAGCTTTTATGGCTAAATTTAATTTAGATGGATTTAAAGATATTTCAAATGAAGTAAATGATAGAATATTAAATGATATACTTTTAGAATATAATTCTATGTCCCACGAATTATTAAAAATTATATCAATTGAAAATAATGCTAATAAAGCGACTTTTAAAGAAATTATAGAAAGATTTATAAAATAATATGTTATATGATAAATTATTCGATTGGCAAAAATTAATAATAGATAAATTCCAAAATAGAAAAAAATTGGGGGTATGGTTAGATTGCGGATTAGGAAAGAGCCCAATTTCTTTAGCTTTTGCCGAAAGACACTCTTGTAATAAAATATTAATTGTTAGTATAGATAAAAAGGTTAGAGAAACAGAAGATGTAGATGGTTCATTTTTCTGGTGGGCTAAATCTATGTCAAAACAATATAATTTATACAGCAAACAATTTTCTTTTATAAGTGAAGGTGCCAAAAAGTGGCAAATAACTTTACAACAAAATTCAAATGATATATATTTAGTTAATTATGAGAGTTTATATGAACACGGATTAACTGAGATTGTAATGGGTAAAAAAGTCAAAAAATTACAATTAAAAGGTAATGTAGAAGAATTTATTAAAAGTTGTAAAGGACAACGCGTATGCGTTATCATTGACGAAAGTCATAAAATTAAAGAATTAGATTCATTACAAACAAAAGCTATTCAAAGAATTATGAGAAACTTGTCTATGATTACGCCTGATGTATATCTCTATTTATTAACAGGAACTCCGTTTACACAAGGTTTTATTGATTTATATTCACAATTAAAATTATTAGGTTGGGAAGGTAATAAATCATTATTTGTAGACGCATTTTGCGTTAAAGGAGATATTCCGGGTTTATTAGGTTGGCAACAACCAATTGTTGCTTATAAAAATGTAGATAAATTATATGATTTAGTTCATCAATTTGCATTAACTATTAAATCGACTGATGTCATTAAATTACCATCACAAGTATTCCAATACCATGTTCTAGATCAAAGTAAAGAAATGATATTATATACAGCAGAAAAACTTAAAAATAGTTATATTCAAGTAGAATTAAATAAAAGAGGAACTAAATATCAATTAGATGAAGCTCCTAGAGATGGCAAAGTTAATAATCCATATTATAGAAATATAGCTTTTCCTGATGAACAATGGTTAGCTGAAACTATTTCTACATTCTGGATGAGAGCTCGACAATTATCTATTGGTTTTCAAGGTAATGCAGAATATGCAGTGTGGTTTAATAGAAATAGATTAGATAAATTAAAAGAATTGCTGGAAGATAATCCTGATAATTATGTATTATTCTATAACTATACGCCAGAATTGCTTGAGATCTATGATGTATGTGAAAAATTAGGTTATAACATAGATGTTTATTGCGGCGAAATGAAATCCGAAATATTCTATAATAAATATGCTAAACAAAGCGAAGGCGAAAGATTAGTTAATAAAAAGAATATTATTATTGCTAACTATGCATCCGGTTCTACCGGTGCTAATTGGCAATTATATAATAAATGTATTTTGTTTAGTGTCCCGTTATTTAAGGATTATGAACAAGGTATTAAAAGAGTTCATAGAATTGGTCAAAAAGAAACGGTTATTTATCATGTATTTTATGAAAATAACTGGTTAGATCATAATATGATGGAATCTTTAAAGGAATCAAAAGAATATAATAAAGAATTGTTTGAAGCGGATTTAAAGCGAATTCAGCAATTATTAGAAAATAGTTAAATTTTATGACGAGTTAATATATAATATTAATACCATGACAAATAAGTTAAATTATAAAATATAAAATTATATTAAATTTACAGAAAGAAATAATTTCTAAAAAGTTGGTATTTTCTTTCTTGAAAAATGTAATAAAATATTAAATGAAAATTATGGAGAGATAATTTAAGGAGATACAGATGCCAGAAGTATCAAAAGAAAGTATTAAAAATAAATTAAATAATATAGCTGATGGTATTACTAATAATATGTATGACCAATTTGCGATGGTAGATTGGTGGCCTATATTAGCAAAAGAATGTCAAGTCTATGTTCATGAAGATTCTTATTTGGCTAAAAGATTCGATCAAATTAATTTTAGCTTTTGTTCAAAAGATACAGCTAAAGAAATCCTTGTAGATAATCTTTATGCGCTATTAAGAAATAAATATTTTCCAAAGGCAACAGATGAATCTCAAGACAAAATTGATAAGATTATTAAATCATTTACGACAAATCTGAAAACAGTTCTTATTAGAGTAAGTTTTAATGAAGATGCAGAATGTGAACATGTTAGGTTCTTACCAGATGGGTGTGTCGCTTTTAGAAATTGTGTCTGGGATTTTAGAAATAATAAAAAATTATTTGATTATACTAAAATTCAAATGGTTAAAAATAAAAACTGTATCTATATGTATGACCAACAATATATTATTCAATGGCATATAGATATTAATTTTGAACCACTGCCATTTGATATTAATACTTATCCTTTAGCAGATTTTATAGAATTAATAAAAGAATTAGATAAAGAACAAAAGAATTATTGTTTTGAATTAATGTATAATATATGTCATGATATAAATCATGAATTTTCTATGAAGAAATTTGAACACTTCTGTGAAATCTTAGGATTTGTTTGTTTACAATCATTTACTCAAACCTTTGAAATCCTTGTCGGTTCTGGAGGAAATGGTAAAAACTCATTATTCGATGGCTGTTTTACATCAAGAGTTAGACCTGCTCCTGCAAATATTGATATGAAATCAATAGAAGAAGATAAATTTGTATCTGGTGTATTAGAAAATCATTCACATAATTTCTTCTTTGAAACAGAAGCAGAAACATTAATTAAATCTAAAAATATTAAACAATATACTGGTTCAATGTATCAAATGGTAGAACATAAAGGTGAAGAAAGACATAGTTCAGTTATCAATTGTAGACATATATGGGCTGCAAATGATCAAGATAAATTAAAGTTCTCTGATACTACGCAAGGATTTAGAAGAAGAATTAATATTTTTGAAATTTATTATAAGTGGGATTCAAAGAAGAAATTCCTACAATTAGGCGATTACTATGATACAACATTCTCTAATGATTTACACGAAATCAAAGGTGATATTAGTAATACAATAATGTTTATATATTTTGCGATGTATGGGATTAAATTGGCCACAAATAATTATACAAAACAATTTGAATTTACATCTAATGATTGGACATTACAATATACAGATATTGACTTTGATTTAAGAGAAAAGGTTGAAACGATTACACAAGAAAGACTTGCTCAATGGTTTAATTATCCTAAAAATAGAGAAGCAGGTAAATCTATGTTTTATGATTTTAATAGAAAAGCATTATATATGTCAGATACAATTAAAGAATATGGTATTAATAATTATGATGAATTTATAGAAAAGTTCATTAAAGATAAAGAAGGAAATGATTTATTCTTAAATTATTTCGTTGAACACGATGTTTATATGAGTGTAAGACATATTCAAGAATTAATAGGAGATTTAACTATACCTCGTGCATTTACACAAACTTTTAAGAAAACATATAATATTACACAATATATGAATTTAACAGGTAATAAACCTTATGTTAAAATTACTTTCAGGAACAACAGAATTAAAGTGGTAGGTTAGAATTATGGAAAATTTATTTGGAATTAATAATGATATAGTAAAATTAGCATTAACTAATGGAATTAAAGTTAAAAAAGATGGACAATTCGTTGAAACTCCTGGTTTTATTAGTTTAACTTATATAATTCAATATAATAAATTTGTATTAGCTTATGGTTCAGGACCAAGTGATGCAGGTTATGTTTATGTTGATAAATTTGAAGAAGATTGGATTTTAAAGTAATATGCCTAAACATCAAATTGTAAAGAAATCTAAAATTAAAAATCCTGCTAATATGAGCGTCAGCGAAATGCGTCAAATTGAACAGGAATTTGCAAGTGAATTAGATACTAATCCACAATTTTCATTAGAAGTCGATCCTTTAAGACAATATGATTTAGATGAAATTGATGTAGAATTTATTCAGCACATGGTTCAATATAAAAATATAAGATTTGTAGGAACAGTGTTAATGAAACTTGATGAAAATGAGGCGTTAAATATTTATAAAAAATATGCAGTTCAACAGGAGATTAAAAGGATAAATTTAGCAATGTATGCTAGAAGATTTTGTTCTAAAATGGCTGATTTAGATGCTTTAGGTGGTTATCTTACGACAGCTTTAACTGATGAAAATGTTCCTATTGCTGATAGATTAAGTGGAAAAGATAAATTAACAGCCGTTAGGCTATTAATGGAACTAAATGCTTTAAAAATGGAAGCTTGGGAGCATCCTGAGGTAGTAGATGTAGTTGCAGTTGAAGCCGAAATTAAAAAATTAAATGTTAGAGATATTGAAAAGCTCATTGAAAACAGTGATGAAGATGACAAAATAATACAAAAGAAAAATGAATTAATTAGTAAAATTGATAAAGATGGATTATTAAGTCCAGAAGAAATTACATATTTAAGAACATTAACTAATGATGAATTAGAAAAATTGTTAAAAGAAACAGAGGTATCAACAAATAATGAAACAAACAAAAAGTAAATTAAATTCTAGACCATTTGAATTGACAGGTTATGATATTGAAACTTATATTAAATGGTGTAATAAGCATGAGCTTAAAAGTTATCTAAACTCATCTAAAAAAGAATTTTTTAAAAGAATTAATATATTTAGAATTACTAAAAGAAATAATACTATATATGAAGACGGGGAGGAATTATAATATGCAAAAAGCCATCTTAAAAGTATTTATTGAAAAAAGAGCTAGACCATTATTTGTTGCTGAAATCTACGATGATGTTGAAAAAAGTCTTGAGGAATTTCATAAACAATTTAATGATCCGAGTAATTTTATAATTAAATTTGGACAAATTACTTTCAAAAAATCATTATATCATCACGATGAAGTAATTTATAAATAATTTATTATTTATAGAATTTTTGAAAAGTTGGTATTAACTTATCTTATAAATAGTATATAATATTATTGTCATTGATAAAGGAGAGATAATTATGATTGATGAAAAACAATTAATCAAAGTTGATGAAAATGGTGTAGTCGTACCAGATCCAGAACAAATTGAAAAATTGGTTGCGATGAAAGAAGCCAAAGAAAAAGATTGTAAAGATTTTGAATTATTTGTTAAAGAAACAATTTTAAATCTTATGTCTAAATATGGTTCTACTATTATTAAATCTAATAATTATACTATTTCTAAAATCCAACCTTCTGACAAAATAGAATTTAATGAAGAAAAGTTCTTATTAGAAGTTCAAGATGAAATTTTAGCAGATTTTGTTTCTATATTAGAAGAAAAGAAATTT
>CAKZZJ010000114.1 GCA_937885165.1 uncultured Caryophanales bacterium | reverse complement strand
TATAAGTGAAGAAGATATGAAATTATTAAGAAGTTTATTTCAAAAACATGAAGAAGAAGCATTTGTTACTTTATTTAAGCCAACTGCCATTTCATATGCTACATCTTCTGATACAACAGAATATCTATCAATTGTTTCTTTCTTAACATTTAATGTCTTCATTTTAGATTCATTAGAATAAGTAACAAATGATTCATTTATTACTTCTGATGAACCAGCCACATCTATTAAAGTTGATGCGCACATACCACCAGTAAGAGATTCAGCAAAAGAAATATGCCATTTTTTGTTTTTTAAAAATTCAACTAATTCTTCTAAACTGCTAATCATGATAATTATTAAAAACCAAAATATTTTTTAGCATTGTTATAGCAAATATCTTCTACTATTTTACCTAAAGTATCAAGTTCTGATGCTGGATATTGTCCGCTTTCTACTAAATTACCAAGCATCTGACATAATAATCTACGGTAATATTCATGACGTGGATATGCTAAGAAACTTCTTGAATCTGTTAACATACCAACAGTCTGAGCTATTAATGCAACCTGCATCATAGTTTCCATATTTTGTCTCATACCATCCTGCTGATCCAAAAACCACCATGCAGTACCAACCTGAACTCTATTTTGTACTCCTTCTTTTTGGAAGCAGCCGGCAAGTACCATTAATGCGTAATTATCTCTAGGATTTAAATCATATAGTATTGTCTTAGGTAAGCATTCAGCTTCATCAAGTGCGCCAAGTAAAGCACTTAATTTTTCCATATATACCTGATCTTCAATTGCATCAAAGCCAGTATCTGGTCCAATCTTCTTTAGCATAGATTTAGAATTGTTCCTTAAGGCACCGATATGATATTGCTGAGTCCAGCCATGCTTGTAATATTCTTTACCTAAGAATACCATAATGTATCCTTTATAAACATCTTGTTCTTGTTCAGTTACCTTTTCATGATTCATACCTTTTTTGAATACTTTATTTGCTTCATCATAAGTTGATGGAGTATAGTGTACTACATCAAGTGCATGATCTGATAAACGAGATCCCATTTCATGGAAGAAATCGATTCTTTCAGCTAATGCTTTTTCTAAATCTTTTAATTCTTTTATTTCGTATCCTACAACTTTAGCAAGTGTATCAACCCAATCTTTAAACCAATCAAGTTCTACATTAATAGCTTTGTCTGGTCTAAATGCTGGTCTAACTTTAACTTTTAATGTTTTATCATTATTCATCATTTTATGATAATGTAAATCATCAACAGGATCATCAGTTGTACAAACTGTATCAACATTGAATTTATAAAGCATCTCTCTTGCTGTCAAAGTTTCAAGTTTTTTATTAGCCTTATCCCATATAACTTGGGCATTTTCTTTGTTGATTACTTCATAAATATCAAAATATCTTCTTAACTCAAGATGACTCCAGTGATATAGTGGGTTACCAACAAAATATGGCATTGATTCAACAAACTGTAAATATTTTTTATAGTCATCATCCGGACCAGAAATTGAATCCTCACTATAGCCTCTAGCTCTTAAAGCACGCCATTTATAATGGTCCCCATATCTATCACCAGCACCAAGCCATGCTTCGGCTAAATTTCTAAATTTTTTATCTTCAGCAATCTCCTTTGGTTGAAGGTGGCAGTGATAATCAATAATTGGCATCCCTTCCGCATGCCCATGATACAATTTTTTTGCTGTTTCTGTATAAAGTAAAAAATCCTTATCCATGAAATCTCTCATTTTTTTAATCTCCTTTTTTAAATTTCAATTGTATTTATATTTGTCCAAGAATATGGAGTTGGAACTCCTTGTGCGTTAAATCTATTAATGAATGAACCAGCATTATTATATTCATTAAATGTTATATAATGATCATCAGTATATACTATAACAGGACTATCATCATAACCGTTGCCTTTAAAACCGTTAGTAAATATTACAATTCTTCCTACGCCCCTGTTAGTTGGTTCATATCCATCTTCAAGTTTAATATCAAGCTCATAATATTTAATAGCTCCATTGTTATAATTCATAGGCACTGATTTAACATAACCATCAGTTCTAGAATATTCAGATACGCATCTTAAATCATCTTTTATGAAATCATCATAATATAATTCAGTTGCATCTGATTTATCATAATAATTAACTGGAAAATCATTAAATAAAAGATAATAATTCGCAACATCTACTGGATTAGTTAATACCATTTTAGAATATAAATCATCATCTACATTATCGGATGATAATATATAATATGCATCATCTCTGTCATAATAAATATATTCTAAAGTGTCTTTAACAAAATAATTATTGTCTTTATATTCTAATATATCGATACTTCTTTTAGTAACTCCTGATACTAAATTATTCATATCATATTCTTTAGGATTTACTCTAAAACCAGTATATGACAAAGTAGTTTCATTATAATCATTTTCATCAACTGATAATTCAATTGATTTAATATAAAGCATAGATTTTCCTGCATCTATTTTAAAATAGCTGGCTTTAGATAAATTAAATTCTTTTGTAATATAACCTGTAGTTTTATCAAGTTCATATGAGTGATTATATGATTTATCAAGTGAATAATATAATTTAGCACTTTCTATTGACTTATAAGTGATTTTAAGATAACCAATGCCTATAAATTTTTTATTGTTATAAATTGATGATGGCAGTGGTTTTATATCAGTAAATTCATCATAATCAGGCATACCTATTAAATCAACTAAATCAGTACTTACAATAAGTACACCTCTATATATTGAAATTGAATCAGCATTAAAATAATTACCTGTAGAATAAGAATAATTTTTAGCATATTTTGAGATGAAATTATTGTTGTATTTTGTTACATAACTGATATTTGTTGTAGAAACATCAGTTGTTGTAGAAGTAATAGGTTCTGATGACGTTGTATTAGCAGATATATTATCAGTAGTAACAGGTATATTATCACTTGATATATTGTTTTTAGTACTACAGCTTATTAAAAACAAAATCGGAATTAAAAATATTATAATTTTCAGATGTTTTTTCATTAAAGAACTACACCATCTTTAAAAATGGATATTTCTCTAAAATTATTAATTTCATTTTTAGCTTGTTTTTTACCTGATGCGATATCACAAATTAAATCTATGAAATCCTCAAGTAATTCATCCATATTCTTCTTATCAACCAAATCACCGGCATTATAATCAATCCAGTTTTGCTTTTTAGTTGCGAGAGCTGTATTAGTTGCGATTTTAACTGTAGGAACGAAACCACCAAATGGTGTACCTCTTCCTGTTGTAAAAAGTACCATCTGACAGCCGCTACATGCTAAAGTTGTTACAGCAACTAAATCATTACCTGGTGTTGTAAGAAGACTTAAACCCTTTTCTTTTATTCTATCGCCCATTTCAAGTACATCATTTACTTTAGATGCTCCACCTTTTTGAACACAACCTAAAGATTTATCTTCTAAGGTTGTGATACCACCATTTTTATTACCTGGTGAAGGGTTATCATATATGACTTGATGATGATTCTTGAAATAAACTTTGAAATCATTGATTAATTTAACAATTTTTTCAAAAGTTTCTTCATCCTTTGCACGGGCCATAAGTAACTGTTCAGCACCGAACATTTCAGGAACTTCACCTAAAACTGTAGATGCATCATTTAATGATAAAAAGTCAGATAAACGACCCAAAAGTGGGTTGGCAGTAATACCACTCATACCATCAGATCCACCACATTTAAGACCGATACGTAAGACACTAAGAGGTCTATTTACTCTCTTGTCATCTTTCATTTTATCATATAATTCTTTTAATAATTTTACGCCTTCAGCAACTTCATCTTCTACATCTTGGCTAACTAAGAATCTTGTTCTTTCTTCATCATATTCGCCTAAAGTTTCTTTAAATGTAGACATTTGATTTTCTTCACATCCAAGTCCTAAAACCAAAACGCCTCCGGCATTAGGATGCTTAACCATATCCTGAAGTAATTTTCTTGTTAGATTTAAGTCATCACCCATCTGTGAACAACCAAAAGGATGTGTGAATGTGTAGATACCATCAATTTTAGATGTGTCGTTTTCAGCTTTAAATTTTTCGATTATATCCCTTGCCATGCCAGAAACACAGCCAACAGTCTGAACTATCCATAATTCATTTCTAATACCATATTCACCATTTTTTCTTTCATAAACATCAACACGTCTATCTGATTTATACCCTAATACTTCTGGATAATTTGGTTCATATCTATAATTGATAACATCATCTAAATTCGTTTCTACATTTTGAACATGAACATGACTTCCTTTTTTGATATCCTTTGTTGCGTGACCAATGGGATTACCATATTTAATTATATTTTCGCCTTTTTTAATATCCTTTAAGGCTACTTTATGTGCTTGTGGAATATCTTCTACTAAGGTAACGCCTTCAACGACTTCACCTTTTTTATGTGGTCTTAATACCACGGCAACATTATCAGCCTTATGGATGATTATGTAATCATTCATATATTTTGTCCTTTTTTATACTAATTCTTTTAATGCTTCTCTAATTGGTTTATTAACTATTTCATATAAAGCTTCTGATACATAATCTAAAACGCCAGGAACTTTATTTAAATCAACACCCCAGTGTTCTTCTAAACTTAATACTTTCTTAACTAAAGCCTTAGCACCTTCTTTTGTATTTTCATAATTAGCCCATAATCCTTTAAGCAAGTTAATGAATTCTGGATCATCTTTTAAATCTATTGGTGCGTTATCCTTAATTACTCTTACACCCCTATAAAATACCATAAGTGAAGCTAAAGAGAATAATGCATGTTTTGGAAGTTCATTATGTGAATCAATAAATTGTAAAACAGTAGGAAGTACTCTTTCTTTATATTTTGACCATGAATTAAGTGCGATACTCATAAGTTCATGACGAACATATGGATTCATATATCTTTCTAAAACACTATTTGAATAAGCTACCATCTCATCATGTGGAATATTAATTGTTGGGATAACTTCATCAAATATGAATTCTTTAACAAATTTGCCAAGTTGTTCATCTTCAATTGTTTCTCTTACTGTATCAATACCAGCTAAATATGAAACTGGAACTAAAGTTGTGTGAGAACCATTAAGAATCTTAACTTTTCTTTGTTTATAAGGAACAATAGAATCAACAAATAACACATTTAATCCAGCTTTTTCTGTAGGAAGCTTTTCTTTTAATAATGCCAGATTCTTCTTTGCTTGTTCTTTATCATTTACAGTTTGAGCATCTATGCACCATAGATGGAATATTTCACCTACAACCATATTTGGATCTTGATATCCCAAATTTTCTTGGAATTCAGTTGCTTCATTTCTTGGATATCCCGGAACGATTCTATCTACTAATGTATTATAGAATCTGTTTTCTTCTTCTACCCACTTAACGAATTTTGGATCCATATTATTGTGTTTAGCAAGCTTAACTAATACTTCCCTTAGTGTAGCACCATTATGGTCTATTAATTCACAAGGAATAATAAATAAGCCTTTCTTTTTAGCATCATATCTTCTCTTTAAGAAGGCTAAAAGCTTACCTGGATAACTATTAGGACATTTAGAAAAATCAGTATCATTTGGATCAAATGCTATACCTGCTTCAGTTGTATTAGAAATAACAAATTCTAATTCATCTGATTCAGCATATTTCAAGTATTTGTCATATTCAGCAAATGGATCAACACCATCCTGAACAGCTTTGATTACCTCATGAACTCTCATAGCTTTACCATCCTGTAAGCCCTGAAGATATAGAGTATAAAGGTCATCTCTTTCATTTAATTCCTTTACTCTACCAAAAGGCATAGGCTGAACAAGACAAACACCGCCATTAAAAACGCCTTTTTTGTTCATTGAATTAATAATCCATTCAATGAAAGCCCTTAAGAAGTTTCCTTCGCCAAACTGTAAAACCTTAACTGGTAAAGGATTCTTTTCATTTACCTCATTAATGAAAGGCAAACTTTTTACATCACTCATATTAATTTCCTCCTTGCGTGTTAACGCTTTCTTAAATTTTAGCATTTATTAATAAACTAGTCAACGAGATAAATAAAAATCACCCTTTAGGGTGAGATTTATTTATGATATTTTTCATTTTTCAATATTTTGAAGGCTCTGAAAATCTGTTCTGTAAGTATCACTTTCATAAGCATATGAGGAAATGTCATATGGGAGAATGACAACTTATAATCAGCTATTTTTTTAACTTCATCCGACAACCCATATGAACCACCAATTATGAATGTAAGGTGTGAATTCTGATTCATAAATTCTTCTAGTTTTTTGGAAAAACTAACACTATCTAACGCTTCTCCTTTTATATCTAAAACTATTACTAAACTACCTTTTGGAATAGACTTTATTATCTTCTTTCCTTCGATATCCATTGCTTCATTTTCTAAAGCTATATTGCCTTCTATTTTGGCTGGTTCATCAGGTATTGTGATATTATCTATCAAAGCGTATTTTGATATCCTTTTTTCATACTCATTTATGGCTTCAGTGAAATATTTTTCTTTAATTTTGCCGACACTTAATATAGTTATTTTCATATCTCATATTCCTTACTTCTAAATGGCCTAAGGATTACAAAATCGATATCTTTTGTATCTATTTCATATTCTTTAAATACCTTATCTCTTTCAAGTTCTATAATTTGCGTTAAATTACATTCTTGTGATATATGGGCATGCATTATGAGTTTGGTATTTTCACCTATAGTTTTAGCTAATGTAAGCATCGAATCTAAATTGGACAAATGACCATGGTCTGATAATATTCTCATCTTTAAATTGTAAGGTCTATCTGATGATAACAATATTTCAGGGTCATGATTTGACTCAAGCAAATATGCATCAGCATTCTCAATTAAATTAAATAATGCATTATGAACATAGCCTGTATCAGTTATGTAGACAAATCTTTTCATATTATTTATAAAAATAAAACCAACAGATTCGAGTGCGTCATGAAATGTAGGAATAGGTATTACATAAAAATCTTTTACGTTGATAGCTTCATAATAAAATCCGTTTTCGTCTCTTTTTATGATTTTTATTATTCCTTCTTTTTTCTTTTCTTCAAGTAGCTTAATGTTATCAGGATTATTTCTTACAAAACTACATCCTTTAAGTGCTTCAAAAGTTCCTTTAGTCATATATGTTTTAATATTGTCTTTTTTAAGTATTACTAAAAGACCTTTAACATGGTCAATATGTTCATGAGTAATAAAGATAGCATCAATTTCGGACATATCAGTAGCTGATTTTTCTAAATTTTCGCAAATTGCTTTTCTTGTTAAACCAACATCTATTAAAATTTTCCCATTATCAGATTCAAGTAGGCTTGAATTTCCATCAGATCCACTTGAAAAAACACATAGTTTCAATTTCATTCACCTTTTTAATTATATCATTATTATTTAAAACTTTTTAGTTTATTTTTTTTATTAGATCGGAAGAGCGTCGTGTAGGGAAAGAGTGTAGATC
>CAKZZJ010000113.1 GCA_937885165.1 uncultured Caryophanales bacterium | reverse complement strand
CGATCTCGAGAACTTCAGGAATATTCTTATAAGGAGCAGTAACATTGAAATGTTCAATTTTAGGACCAGTAAGAAAAGAAAATCAGGTTGAATTATCTTTTACAGATGCAAGGACACTTGGTGTTGTTGCCCCAGTTAGAGAATCAGGAGATGTAAAAGGTTCTGCCCCAGTTAAACTTGTAGGCCCTGCCGGAGAAGTTGATCTTACAGAAGGTGCTATCGTAGCAAAGCGTCATGTCCATATGACACCAAAAGATGCTTTAGATTTCGGCGTTACTAATGGAGAAATCGTCAGTGTTGAAGTTTTAAATGAAACAGGAAGAAAAGTTGTATTTGGTGATACTGTAATTAGAGTTTCTGATAAATACGCACTTGCTATGCACATCGATACTGATGAAGCTAATGCTGCTGCTTTAGGTGGCGTGGCTGATGTTCGTGGTAAAATTGTAAAATAATATATTGAGAAATTGAGCTGTTTTTATAATGGCTCTTTTTTTCTTTATGTAAAAAGAATTTTTTGTTATAATGTTATTAGAAATATAAAAATTTATAAGGAGCTTAAAGATGGCTGATATCATTAAAGAAGCACAAAGATGCTTAAAATGTAAAAAACCCTTTTGTAAAGAAGCATGTCCAGTAAAGACAGATGTTCCAACTGTAATGCAAATGTTTTTGGATGGAAAACTTGATGATGCTGGTAAAAAATTATTTGAAAATAATCCTCTTACCGCTTTTTGTTCAAGAATTTGTCCTCATGAAAAAAATTGTATGGGACATTGTGTTTTAGGAAGGAAAGGCGAACCAATTAAATTCTATGAAGTAGAAAATTATATTTCAACATTCTATTTAGAAAAAGCAAGACTAAAAAAGCCAGAATCAAACGGCTTTAAAGTAGCAATCATCGGTGCAGGCCCTGCAGGTTTGACTTTAGCTATTACACTAGCAAAAAGAGGCTACAAGGTTACTGTTATTGACAGCAAAGATAAAATCGGCGGTGTATTAAGATATGGCATCCCTGAATTCAGACTACCAAAAGCTTTACTTGATAAATTACTTCTTCGTATGAATGAACTTGGTATATTATTTAGACCCAACACTTTAATTGGTCCAACAATTACAATAGATGATATGTTTGCTGATGGATATCAAGCTATATTCATAGGTACCGGCGTATGGAATCCAAATAAGCTTAGAATCCCTGGAGAAACTTTAGGTAATGTACATTTCGCAATTGATTATTTAAAAAATCCGGATTCGTATACGCAACTAGGTGATAAAGTAGTAATAATTGGTGCAGGAAATGTAGCAATGGATGCAGCAAGAACTATATTAAGAAATACTACTGCTACTGTTGATTGTATTTTCTTTAAAGGAATTGAGGATGTAACCGCACTTAAAGAGGAATTAGATTTCGCACTTATAGATGGTTTACATATGAATTATTACCTTAATACTGTAAAAATCGAAGAGGATGGTATCATAGTTGAACCAGTTATTAAAAAAGAAAATGAAGATGGAACAGTTGAATATATATCTGATTCAGATCATCCTAAAAAGATACCTGCTACTTCTGTTATAATCGCTATTGGCCAGGGTGCTTTAAGTAATATCGTTAAAAATACAAAGCAAATAGACACCAATAAAAAGGGTCTTATTGAAACTTCATCACATGGCGCAACAACAAGAGAAGGCGTATATGCTGCAGGTGATGTTGTCTCAGGTGCTAAAACCGTAGTTGAGGCTGTCGCTGCAACAAAGGAAGTTGCTGATGAAATAGATAATTATATAAATGGTAATTTTATATTAGGAGAAGAAAATAAAGATGAAGAAAAGAAAAAATTAGAGATGTGTAAAAGAAAAAATGAATTTAGTTTAATGTCTACTTTAAACTATACTATGGATGATTCTTTTGTTTTAAATTCAGGAAGAAAGCTCAGCTTAAGTTATAAAAAGCCTGTTTCATTCAGGAAAAATCTTCTTAAATATATGAAGAACAAATTTTTATCAAGAAATAATGATAAAGAAGATACTGTGAATAATGAAAAAAATAAATATGTTAAATTATATTATATAAGAAAAGGAGAAAATTTT
>CAKZZJ010000112.1 GCA_937885165.1 uncultured Caryophanales bacterium | reverse complement strand
CTTGCAAATTTTTCTGCTTCTTTAGCAAGTCTTAGGGTTTTTCTAAAACCTTCAGGAGAAGTCATACCGAAATTTCTCTTTAAAGAATCATTTAAATCTTTACCTTTAGCTTGGGCAAGCAAGGTTATGGGCATATCTTTTAAAAAACCAATACCGGCGATGATTGATTTATCATCTGCGTAATATTCATCACCATGAAATTCAATAAAATCAGTCAATAATTTTTTAATTAAAGAAGATGCTTTAGGTCTATCATCACTTCTAGCAATCAAAACCTTTTCCCAGTGAGATAAATTTGAATAAGTTTCTTTATATAATTTTTTTAATTCATTATCTAGATTTTTAAATTCTAAAGAATCAGGATCTAATTGAAGCTTTTCTTGTTCTAATTCTTTAATTTTAATTCTGTTTTCTTCAAAATTACTCATTATTTATAACCATGAAGCTTTAATATTAAAGTTAAAGTTTCTTTTAAATCCTTTCTTGAAACTATTTTATCTATATAACCTTTTTCCAAATTGAATTCTGATGTTTGAAATTCTTTTGGTAATACTTCTTTAATTGTTGATTCAATTACTCTTTTACCTGCAAAGCCAATCAAAGCGTTTGGTTCTGATAATGTAATATCGGCAAGGGATGCAAAAGAGGCAGTAACACCACCGAATGTTGGATCAGTAAGTATAGATATATAAAGTCCTTTTTCCTTAAATTTGGCGATAGCAGCTGATGTTTTAGCCATTTGGACTAATGATATTACACCTTCTTGCATACGGGCTCCTCCCGATGCTGAAAAAATTATTAAAGGTAAATTATCTTCCATCGCTTTTTCAGCAAGTTTAACAACCTTCATACCTAAAACACTACCCATAGAACCCATCATAAAAAAGCTATTCATTACACCGATATAAACATCTATGCCATTTATTTTAGCTTTCACTGTGGTTATTGCTTCATCTTCATTGGTATCTTTTCTTGCAGTTTCTAATTTTTCTTTATAATCAGGAAAATCAAGATATTTTTCTTCTAAATCATTAAATAATATTTCATATGAATCAGTAATTTCATCTAATCTTTCTTTAGGTGAAATCCTAAAATGATAATTACAGCCACTACATAAATATAAATTCTTTTTTAATTCTTCGTTGATTAAGAATTTACCACATTTAGGACATTTAGTTACTAAATCAGTTGGTATTTGATGGGCTGGAGTAGGCTTTTCTTTTTCTTTTATATGCAGTTTTTCCAAAACATCACTAAATTCGCTCAGTTCTTCTTTTCTCTTATCGAATGAGTTTGGCATTTAAAGTCAACTCCTTTAAAAATTCTTCAATAAATTTAGTATCATAGTTACCCAAAATAAATGTAGGATGGAAGGATAAGACATAATGGAATTCTGTTGTAGTAGGAATACCATCAATGATTAATTCTTCAAGTGAGGCACGCATCTTTCTTATACATTCAAGTCTTGTCTTACCAGATATTATCAATTTTAAAATCATTGAATCATAATATGGTGGAATCTGATATCCACTATATACTGCTGAATCAATTCTTACTCCCATACCGCCTGGTACATGCATAAATTCAATTTTACCTGGTGATGGTGAAAAATTATTATTCATATCCTCAGCTGTGATTCTGCATTCTATCGCATAACCATTTAATGTTATATCTTCTTGCTTATATGGAAGTTTCAATCCATATGCAATCTTAATCATATTTTTTACGATATCAATACCTGTAACTTCTTCGGTAACAGAATGTTCTACCTGTATACGGGTATTCATTTCGATAAAATAATAATTTTCATTTTTATCAACTAAAAACTCGATAGTGCCTACACTATCATATCCTACTGCCTTACAAGCTTTTACGGCAGATGTATATAATTTATTCTTAAGGTCATTAGATATTGACTGGCAAGGAGCTTCTTCAACCATCTTCTGGTTTCTTCTTTGAAGTGAGCAATTTCTTTCAAATAAATGAACGACATTACCATGTTTATCACACATTACCTGTACTTCAATATGTCTAGGGGATTCAATATATTTTTCAATATATATTTCACCATTTGAAAAATATTTTATGGCTTCTTCTTTAGCTTCATTATATAAATAATCAAAATCACCTTTGATTTTTACAAGTCTTATACCTTTTCCGCCACCTCCCATTGAGGCTTTAATCAAAACTGGATAACCTATTTCATCAGCTATTTTTTTGGCTTCATCTTTATCTACAGCCTTATGTGAACCAGGTACTATAGGAATACCTGCATCAATCATTGATTTTATAGCCATAGCCTTATTGCCCATTTTTTCCATTACTTCAGGGTTAGGACCAATAAATGTTAAGCCACACTTCTCAACCATTCTTGCAAATTCCGGATTTTCAGATAAAAAACCAAAACCAGGGTGTATTGCATCACAGCCTGTAGATAGTGCTGCAGAAATAATTCTTTCAACATTTAAATATGAATCCTGTGGCAATGCTTCTCCGATACATACAGTTTCGCTTGCAAGCTGTTTATGAAGTGCGTCCTTATCTGCTTTTGAATAAACAGCTACACTTTTTATACCAAGTTCTTTACAAGCTCTTATTATTCTTACAGCTATTTCTCCTCTGTTGGCAATTAAAATCTTTTTAAACATGATTAATCACCTATAACAAATAGATTCTCGGAATATTCAACCATAGCGCCATCTTTAACCAAAACATCTTTAATGATACCATCTTTTGGTGATTTAATTTCATTTTGAACCTTCATGGCTTCAATTATACAAAGTTTGTCACCCTTTTTAACTTTTTGGTTTAATGATACAAAAGGCTTTGATGTTGCAGGATTATTTAAATGAATCAATCCAACAAGCGGAGCTGTAACAATGTCTTTTGAATCATATTCTTTTTCTTCTTTCTTTTCAGATTTTTCTGTCATGTTTGGCATTTTCATAAGTTCTTTAGGTGGCATAGGTGGAAATGGTGGCATTTTAGGTTCGTTCTGACGCTTGTCAAATTTTACTTTCATACCATCTTGTTCAAATTCCATATAAGTTAAATCTGATTCCTCAAATATTTTTAGAACTTCCTTTAAATCATCAAATTTCATATTAGTTTACCTTACCTTCTACTAACTTAACAACATCTTTAACATATCTGATATTAGCCATTTCATCCCAAGATATATTTATATGGAAATATTCTTCAAGTTCTAATGTTAATTCAGCTGCATAAATGCTATCTATTCCTAAATCATTTTTTAAATGTGCCTCAGGTGTGATTTCTTCTTCCTTTAGATTTGCACATTCAATCAATAATCTTTTAATTATTTCATACATTATCTCTCACCTTTTTGTTCCTTCCAAAAATTATCTAAAAATATCTTGTAAGCGCCAACTGAAAATGGTGGCTTTTTTAGAAGATTCATCAAATCTTCACTTACAGTCTCGTTTAGTGCGAATTCTTTTCCTGCAGTCCTAAAATTGTCAAGATATTTATTGATTTTTGTCTGATTTTTTAAATCAATTAATGTCATTAACTGTGGTAGAGGGAAAAATAAATAACCATTTTTCCCAAAAATACAATCAAATTCTTTTGTCAGAGGCTCAAATATTTTATCTGATTCAGTATAAGCACAACTTGAAAATACAATAAATTTTTGATTTTCATTGTAATATCTTAAGCCATGGAATGATTTACCATCAACAGGTGCTATTTGACCTCTGTAAGTATTCATCATTGAAAGAAGTCTATCTGTAAGAAGTTTTAAAATACCAGGCATACCAAAAAAGTATAACGGAAATGATTCGATTATGATATCGGCATCAATAATTTTATTTTTTACCATTATAACATCATCATCTTTAATAACGCACTCACCTTCAGTTCTTCCCCAACAGGACAAGCACCCAAGACATGGTTTGATATTTAAATCAAAAACATTAATTATATCTAATTTTATATCAAATACTTCTTCTAAACCACTTACAAATGCCTTTGAAACATTTAAGGTTGTACTTCTTTCTTTTTTTGGTGAAGCATTTATTAAGAGAACCTTTTTTACTTCTTTCATAAATAAATCCTAACTATTATATAGATTTTCTTTTGGTATTTTAGTAAATGTCAGGCTACCTTTGGCATAAATTACATCATTTACATTTACCTTAATATCAAATGAAACTAGGGGGCCAATTATTTTGGTCTTATTTACACTTATTACTAACTGATCTCCTGGAATTACCGGTTTTATGAATTTAAAATTATCAACTTTAAGTAATACATTAAGTTCATCTTCTTTTGTTCCTTCAGCATCAAAAACAAGTGAACATAACTGGGCTGATGATTCAATTATTAATACTCCTGGCATAATTGGTGCATCTGGAAAATGGCCTTGAAAATAAGGCTCATTTATAGATACATTTTTAATTCCTTTAGCACTTTCATTTGGTTTAAGTTCAATTACTCTTTCAATCATCTGAAATGGAGGACGTTGTTTGATTCTTTTGTTTATTTCGTAAATGTTCATTATGCTGATAAACCTCCGTCTATAGTTACTGTAATACCAGAAATATATGATGCTTCATCAGATACTAAGAAGCTAACAAGGTTTGCAACCTCATTAACTTCAGCAAATCTGTGTAGAGGAATCGCTTTATAATATTCTTCTTTTTTATCTTCAGGTAATATTTCTGTCATTTCAGTTTTGATGAAACCTGGGGCAACACCACATACTCTGATTCCTGATGGAGATAATTCTTTACATAAGGTTTTAGTAAATGAATTTACTGCAGCCTTAGTAGCACTATATGTTGCCTGACCAGGTATATTATATGATCCTGATACACTTGACATATTAATTATGACGCCAGATTTTTTCCTAAACATCTTTAGTCCAACTTGCTGTGCCATATAAAAATATCCTTTTACATTAAGGTCAAAACATCTATCAATGTTATCTTTATTTAGCATAAGTACATATTCATCTCTTGCGATACCAGCATTGTTAACAAGTACATCTATTTGTTTATAAGCGTTATAAACATCTCTTACAAATGTTTTAACTTCATCTAAATTGCTGACATCAGCCTTATAAATCATCCCATCTCCACCAAAAGATTTGATTTCATCTAAAACTTCTTGGGCTTTAGCTTCATTTGATGAATAATTTATTACAACTGTATAACCATCATGAGCTAATCTTAAGGCTACTGCTTTTCCAATGCCACGTGAGGCACCTGTAACTATTGCGACTTTCATATTATCTCTCCTTAGAAACGATTATTGCAGTATAACTTCCGCCTGCTGCATAAGATGTAACTAAAATATTTTTAACATTCTTAGCATTAATAAGTTTTTCTTTTACATCATTATTTTTTAAATTATAACCATGAATTTCACCTATTTTGCCATTTAGAAGTAATGCAGATACTGCAAGTGATAAAGATGCAGTAGCACTTCTTCCTTCACCAAAATAATCTTTTATTTCAATTAAATCAACTTCATTAAATAACTTTTGATATACATCCTTTTCAATATCATCAACATCTTTTACACCTTCAGCAAATCCACTTACTAAATCGATATCAGAAATACTCATACCTGCATCATCAAGTGCATTTTTAATTGCATCTTCAAGTCCTTTGTTAGTCCCTTTTACATGACCGAATAGTGCATCTTCATGTGCCATACCATAGCCTCTAAGATATGCATATGGATTTTCTATGTTTTCATTTTCAATAAGAAGTGATGTAGAGCCATCTGATAAATTGAATTTTTCTTTGCCGCTAAATGCGTGATTATATTCATCAGTAATAAGATCAAGTTTAGAATATGCTTCTTTAATAATATCTATTGCTTCATCAGTGCCTGTAGAAAGAATGCTTTTTTCAATACCGTTTCTTAAGATATTCATACCATAAGCTACACTCTGAAGTCCAGACTGGAAGCCGTTTGTAATAGTAACATTATAACCTTTTATACCACTGCAGATTGATAAATAACCACCGGCTGCGTTGTATACAGTATTTGGGAAATTAAAAGCACTACCATTTGAATTGCCTTTTTCGGCAATGTTTTCTTCAAATAATAAACAAGTACCTAAAGCACCCTCGCTTGAGCCTTCAACAATGCCGATTGATGTTGCGTTGTCATCATCTACAACTAAGCCTCTATCTTTAAGTGCTTTCATTCCTGATACTGCCTGAAGTTGTGATAAGTTATCAAGCTTACGGTAAAAAGCCATCTTTAAGCCAACTTCATTATAATCATCTACTGTTACTTTACTTCTAAGTGTAGGATCAAATTTCTTATTTTCTTTTATAACATTAATTACATCATCAAGACTATTACCAAGTGGTGTTACAGCACCAATCCCTGTTATCGCAATCGGTTTTTTGTTTTCTAATTTCTCCCCTTCATTTTCTTTCTTAGAGAAGATGATTGATGCATTATTTCCACCAAAAGCGAAAGAATTAGACATAACTGTATTTAATTCTTTTTCATGATATTTGTTTGGAACGAAATCGATTTTTAGAGCTTTTTCTTTTAAATTAACTAAATCTTCATCTGTATATCTTAAAGTAGGTAATACTAAATTGTTAGTTAAACATTTAATTGAAAAAACAGCCTCAATCGCACCAGCAGCACCAAGACAATGACCAACCATAGCCTTAGTTGATGAAACGCTTAAATCATCATTTTCACCATCAAAGATAGTATGAAGTGATAAGAATTCAGCATTGTCATTTTTAGCTGTACCAGTGCCGTGGGCATTAATATAGCCGATATCATTTTTCTTAACTCCACTTCTTTCTATTGCCCAGTTGATAGCGTTCATCTGACCTTCACCATCTTCACGTGGTGCAGTGATATGATGTGCATCGCTTGAAATACCATAGCCTGATACTTCAGCATAAACTTTAGCCCCACGCTTTTTAGCATGTTCTAATGATTCAACAACTAAAGCACCAGCACCCTCACCTAAAGTAATACCTGTGCAGTGATTAAATGGTGAACAAGGATTTTGATCAAGTGCGTGAAGTGCTAAAAAGCCAGCATAAGGCACACTAGCAAATGCATCTGTACCACCAGCTATAACAACATCAGCCTTGCCTGCCTTAATTAAATCGCAAGCATAAGCAATTGAAATAGTACCTGCTGCACAAGCATTCGCCACATTAGTTACAACACCGCCAAAGCCAGCAAATCTTGCTACATCATTGCCGATTGCTGAAATAGGCATTCTTAAGATATCATCTTTTTCTTTATCATTTTTAATGTAATGTTCGATTGATACAGCACCACCAACACAGCTACCCATAATAACTGATGCTCTACGCTTATCAAAATTATCACCTAATTTTGCATCTGATAGTGCTTCACGTGAAGCGATAACTGCGAATTTTGAAACTCTGTCAAGTCCGTCAAATTCTTTAATTTTATCATATGAATAATCTTTTACTTCACTCGCAAGATTAGCATAGCAGTTTTCTGTATCTACGCTTTTGGTTACTTCTATTCCACTTACGCCTTTAATTGCGTTATTAAAACATTCTTCTACATTATTACCGATTGATGAAATCATACCCAAACCAGTAATGACACATCTTTTATTATCTTCCATTTTTCCTTCCTCCTATCAAATAAAAATGATTGCAAAAACTGCAATCAAGTTTTAAAACTATTTATGATTTACTATGTATGTAGCAAGTGAATTGATTGTTCTGAAGTTTTCTTTATCAATTCCTGATGTAGAAACACCATATTCTTCATCAATAAATGATACTAATTCGATTGAGTCAATTGAATCAAGTCCAATTCCTTCTTCGAAAAGTGGTGTATCATATTCTAATTCGTTAGGGTCAACACCTAAATTATTAACTATACAGCCTTTTAATGCTTCTTTTACTTCGGCTAAATTTTTGGTTTCCACTTCAATTTTATTTGTATGCCCGATATTTTGCCTTATTTTCGCTATGGCTTTTGTTATGGAGCCGGCAGCGGCAATATGATTATCTTTAATTAAAACCGCATCTGATAAACTCATGCGGTGGTTTTTTGCGCCGCCTGTTTTTACGGCGTATTTATCAAATTTCCTGAGTGCCGGCAAGGTCTTGCGTGTATCTACAAGCATAACGCCGTATTTTTTGCAAATTTTGTTTAACTCCGCCGCTTGAGTTGCAATACCCGACATCCTTTGCATAAAATTTAAAGCCGTTCTTTCTGCTTTTAAAATGC
>CAKZZJ010000111.1 GCA_937885165.1 uncultured Caryophanales bacterium | reverse complement strand
GGAACGTAAAGCAAAAGAAGAAGCAGAGCGCAAATATCGTGAAGAGGAGAAAAAACGTGAAAAAGCTGAGAATGAATTAAAGCAGAAAACAAAACAGAACCTGTTTCTTCTTTCTGTAGGGACTCTTGATACAGACCGTATTTTAAAATACCATCATGAGATTCGTATCCATGCAGCAACAATACACAATACCATAGGACAGATTCTGAAGAAAGCTAATCGTGGCCAGCTAACAGCAGATGATACCACAAAGTTGGTAGAGCGTATTTCAAGGGCGAATGACAAAATCACTTCAATAGCTCAGTTTGCGACTAAAGCGAACTATAGTATTGATACTGATGATATAAAAGATTATATGGAATCATTTGTAAGACCATTTGATCTTGATAATGGTCCTCTTGCAAGATTTGAAATAGTAAAGGCTAAATCAAATATATATTTATTTTTAGATTTCCATCATCTTGTTTTTGATGGTGCTTCAATGTCACTTTTCATAAATAATCTGACTGATATTTTAAATGGTAAAAAAATAGAAAAAGAAGAATATGATTATTTTAATTATGTATATGATGAAAAATCATTAGAAAATGATGCATCATATAATGAAAAGCTTGATTATTTTAAAGATATGTTTTCTGAATTTGAATCACCTACAGAAATTACAAATGATTTAAATTCAGGTGGTAATAGTGAAAATATCTACGCTTTGGGATTTGATTTTAAAAAGGTAGAAGATTTTTCTAAGACAAACGGCTTTACTCCGGCACAAGTAATGTTAGCTGCAGTTTATTATACTGTATCAAGATATGTAAATGATAAAAATGTATATTTATCTACAATCAGTAATGGCAGAAGCGATTTAAGAGTAAGTAATGTGTTCGGTATGTTTGTAAATACTATTCCGCTACATATAAAGCTAGCTGATATGAGCGCACTTGATTTTGTAAGTAGGACTAAAGAATCATTTAATAACGCCATTAAGAATGAGACATTCCCATTTGCGAAAATAAATGAATTATATCGTTTTACTCCAGAAATAGTATATGAATATCAGATTGGTGTAATTGAGAAAAATAATATACCATATTTAGATAGTGTTACATCACTAGAACAAAAATCAGCTAAATTCAAATTATCAATTCATATTGAAAATTATGATGGCAAAGAATCTATCGTAATTTATTATAATAATGGATTATATTCAGAAGATCTTATTGAAAATTTAGCTAAATCAATAAATATCGCTTTGAAAAATATCATTGATAATCCTAAAGAAAATATTTTAAAAGTCAGTTTACTTGATGATGAAAGAAGAAAAGAAATTAATAAATTTTCTCATATTGAAGATGGAGCATTATCATTTAATTTATACCATGAAGGCCTTGAAAGAGAAGCTCTTATCAATAAGAATAAGCTCGCACTTGTAGCATCAGATATGAAATTAACATTTAATGAATTGAATATTGAAGCAAACAAGCTTGCTAATGCGATAAAGATGAAAAACATCTTTAAATCCAAGATAATTTTACTTCTTCCTAGAACAAGTAGATTAATTATTTCGATATTTGGTGTAATGAAATCAGGTAATGCATATATTCCATGTGATCCTAATTATCCTAAAGAAAGAATCAATCTAATTATGGAAGATAGCGAAGCTGAATTAATCATCACTACTAAGGATAAAGTATTAGAATATAAAAACGCAGTTGATGTAGAAGAACTGCTTAAAAATGATCATACTGATAATCTTAATCTTGATATTTCGCCTGATGATTTATGTTATTTGATTTATACATCAGGTTCAACTGGAAAACCTAAAGGTGTAATGCTAAGGCATGAAGGTGTATGTAATTATCATAGTGATGCTAAATCAAATATCTATGTACAGGAAGTTAAAAAACTTAATGCTTTCTTAGCCGTAACAACGATATCATTTGATATGTCAGTTAAGGAAATAGGGACACCACTTACTAATGGTATCACTGTAGTTTTAGCTAAAGACAGTGACACTAATAATCCTATAGCCTTAGCTAAACTGATGAAGGATAATAACGTCGATGGCTTTAATGCTACACCATCAAGATTAAAACAATATCTTGAAATTGATGAATTTAAAGATGCAATTAAAAATTGTAATCTCGTTGCATCAGGTGGTGAAAAATATCCTCTTTCATTGCTGGAAAATCTAAAGTCAATTACTAAGGCTACAATCTTTAACACATATGGTCCAACCGAAATAAGCGTATCATCAAATATGAAGAATCTTACTTTTGCAAACGAAATCAGTGTCGGCAAACCTATATATAATGTATATGAATATATTGTCGATAGCGATCAAAATGAACTTCCTAGAGGAGTAGTAGGTGAACTTTATATCGGCGGTAAGGGTGTCGCAAGAGGTTATAATAATTTAGAAGAAAAGACCAAAGAAAGCTTTATTACCTACAAGGGTATGAGAGTATATAAATCAGGTGATTATGCAAGATGGAGCAAAAATGGCGATGTTGAAATCTTAGGCAGAACCGACAACCAGATTAAATTGAGGGGTCTTCGTATTGAACTTGGCGAAATAGAATCAGCTCTTGCAAGGGCTGATGGTATCACAAACAGTGTTGTCAAGATACTTACAATAAGTGGAGTTGAACATCTTTGTGCATATTTTACAGCCGAAAAGAAAATAGATGTTAATGAATTAAAAGAAGAATTATCAAAGACATTAACAAAATATATGGTGCCTACAGCTTACTTACAACTTCCTAAAATGCCGCTTACACCAAATGGAAAGATTGATGTTAAAAATCTTCCTGAACCAGAATTATTAGAAGTTGGTTCACATGAGGAAGCTAAGAATGAAACTGAAAAGCAGTTTGTTGATATATTTAAAGAAATATTAAATCTTAATAATGTTGGTGCGACTGATTCATTCTTCGATATAGGCGGAACTTCATTATCTGCAATAAGAATTACAGTTTTGGCTGCTAAATATGGCTATACTTTAACTTTCCCTGATGTATTTGCCAATCCTACACCAAGAGCACTTGCCAAACTTGTTGGTATG
>CAKZZJ010000110.1 GCA_937885165.1 uncultured Caryophanales bacterium | reverse complement strand
AATCCCCAATCCCCAATCCCCAATCCCCAATCCCCAATCCCCAATAAAATAATATCATTATAAAAATTTAACTAATATTATAAATAATTAAGTGTATTTTATATAATTTTTGAAATTAAACTTATAAAAAAAAATAATTACATGAAAAATAAAAATGAGGAGAATGTTTTTGATTTCTTGCCAGAAAATAGTATAATAACCTACAAAAAATACAAATTTGATTTAGCTAGATTAAATGTAACTAATGAAATTATGAAATCTGCTGTATATTCTTATGACATATATACCAATCAATTTATTTATTTAATTAAAGATTCATTACACATTTTTAACACTAAAGGTAAATGCATAAAAACTCTCGATTTACCAAAAATGGATAAAATAAGGTTTTGTACATGTGATAAAAAAAATAATTATATTCTTTGTATAACAGAAAAGAATCTTGTTGTCGTGTTTAACCTGAAAAAAGAAATATATGTAAAATATGATCCATATGACCCTAGAATTGAAGTCAGATTAGGATATCTTCATGGAGGTTTTTTTATAAAGAATAAAGTTAATGAGAAAAAAAAAGAAGAAGAAGTTGATATTGGATTAATTGGAAATAATAGTTATAGAATAGTGACAGTTATAATGACAGGAAAAAATTTTACAATAAAAAATACATTTGCATCTCAGAAAATTCCAATAACGGAATATTATTTTAATAATATTTTTAATGTATTAATCATTAGAAATGAATTTCTTGGATTTTCTTTAATAAATTTAAAAAGTAGTTATTGTTATAGTTCTTGTATAGAATTGAAAATAAATAATATATTACTAACTTCTAAATTTTATATCCAGAATATATATAATAAATTATATTTCATACATTTTACTGAAAATTTAATAGAGTTTTATCGTCTGAAAAATTTAAAAGATAAAAAGGAACCTAAAACAATAGAGTTCAATAAAAGTGAAAAAATGATTGATTATGAATTAACTCAAATCCAATTTTATAATAATATGATGATATTATATATTGATGATAATATCAGATTATATGATATAAAGGCAGATTTTAATAAAAAAATGGGAAAAATCATAATTCCTGAGTCTAAAAGAGAAGGCTTTTTTGATAAAATAAAAGTAAGAGGAAAATTTGTTATAATAAATAATGAAATTTACAAAATAAAATTTTTACCAGAAAATTATAAAAACAAAAATATATCAAATACTCTTGAAACTTTCTTTAGTTTACTAAGAAGAAAAAATACTACAAATATAGTTTCGACAATGTTAATTAATTTATTAAAAGAATATGAATTATCAGCATTTTACGCAATATTTTTTAAATGCATAAATAATTACATAAAATCAAAAAATGAAGCAATAAATGATGATAAAAAAAATTTCCATGAAATTATGTATAAAGGTCATAATTCATTCTATTTATCACAAGATCATATTTTTGCATTATTTAATAATGAATTTGATAATTTAGATAACATAAAAATATTGCAAGTTATGGCAACAGTATATAATGAGTATCTAAAAAATAATATAAAGATAGACAAAGATGTTTTTATTCCTTCTTTATTTTTCCATTTAGGTCAGACAGACGATTTTTCTTGCCTTGATTTTATCCTCAAAAATAAATATATTTTAGCTGATAAAAGTTTAGGCCTATATTTAATAGATAGATCAAAAACAATGAAAGAAAAGAAAAATAGAATTTTAGCTTTTGATTTAGGCATTGAAATGCTTATGCTCGAAGTTGATAATATTGACGAAGTTTTATTTGAGTTAAACGAAGAAGAAAAATATGAAGAAAGTACTAATATTGTTATTGATTTTTATATTGGATACAAATTTGATAAAAAAGATAAAAATATAAAAGGAGATATAAATAAGCATTTGAAGAGATTTATAACGACTAAATTAACTAGTGGAAGTAAAGCAAAAGGAAGAGTAATTTCAATAGGTGAAGAAGAAAATGATCCTGTATTTTTTATAAGTGATTTGTTGATCCATCTTTCCAATAACCAATTGGCGAAAACGGGGAATGATATTATAACAGCTGAACAGCTTAATATAATTGTAGGTAATATACCTTATTTAGGAGATGATGAAGTCAAAGACAGTGTTAAATATAATACTTTAAAACTTATCTATATTAAAGATGATTTTACAATCGAAGATCCTATTTCTTTAACTATTGATGGTGATTATGCATATATCGGATTAAGGTCGGCAAGTAGTGCATTATATTTGGATAGTATTACTATTGTATGGACTACTCATGCTACATTAACAACTAATAACAATTAATTAATAACTTCAACATATCTTTCATACATCATTTAAAATATTTTGGGGGTTCTTATGAGAACAAAAAGAATAATAATTAGTTTATTATTAATAATATCATTATTTGTAATCACTTCATGCAATCAAAATTCTAGTAATATAGAATATTCATCTGAATGGACTTATGATAGTGTAGGACACTGGCATAAATCTTTAAATGAAAATAGTGAAACAAGATATTTATATGCTATGCACACACTTGGTGATTGGTATGATGTAGAAGGTAATGATTCTATTTCAGAAAGAAAATGTGATGTATGTGGGTATAAAGAAACAAGAAATAATAATATTAGTCATACACACACATTTGCTGATACATATACTTATGATGATGATTATCACTGGTTTAATTCAACATGTGGTCATGATGTAATCTCATCTAAAGCATTCCATATATTTACCAAAAATGATGCTGGAGATAAAGAAATATGTTCTTTATGTGGTTATGAAAAAACATTAGAACATGTTCATACATTCTCTAATTTATGGGAATATGATGATAACACGCATTACCATAATTCAACATGTGGTCATAATGTTAAATCATCAGAAGCTAGTCACACATTAAGCAACTGGATTACATCTAAAGAACCAACAGAAGAAGAATTTGGTGAAAGATATAAAATATGTGTTGTTTGTAATTACAAAATCACTGAACAAATAAATAAATTAGAACACACACATACTTATGAATCTTCTTGGACATATGATAATGAAAAACATTATCATAATGCGACCTGTGGGCATGAATTAATTAAGGATGAAGAAAACCACGAATTATCAGACTGGACTATAACTAAAGAAGCAACTATAGATGATTTTGGCGAAAGATGTAGAGAATGTGTAATTTGTGGTTATAGAATTACTGAACAGATAAATAAATTAGATCATGTTCACACATATTCTGATGAATGGGAATATGATGATGAAAATCATTATCATAATGCAACTTGTTCTCATAATGAAAAAGCTGATGTTGCTCTACATACATATAGTGGCTGGGTTAGAACTAAAAAAGAAAGTGTAGATGAAGAAGGCGAACGTTTAAGAAAATGTCTTATCTGTGGTTATGAAGAAAAAGAAATAATAGAAAAAATACATGTTCATACATACGATGATACATATTCATTCAATGAAAAAACCCATTATTATGCAGCAACATGTGGTCATGATTTAAAACAGGGACAAGAAGAACATGATTTTGGTGAAGCTGTTATTGAAATTGAGCCTAAAGATTATGAAGATGGTAAAATGTATAGAATATGTAATACATGCAGTTATAAATATGAAGAAATTCTACCTAGTTTGAACCATGTTCACACATACGATGAAGAAAATTATTCATATGATGAAGATATGCATTTCCATAGTGCTACCTGTCATAATAATGTTTATAAAGATGAAGAACCACATGAATTTAATAAAATTGTTTTAGTATCTAATGCTACTTGTGATCAAGATGGCGTAACACAAAAAATATGTGAAATATGTGGTTATGTAGGAGAAATAATCACACTATCTAATGACGAGCACACATATTCTACTAAATTAGAATATGATGAAGAAGGTCACTATTATCCTGCAATATGTTCTCATAAAGAATTAAGAAAAGATTTTGAAGAACACACGTTTGAAGATAAAGTTATAGATCCAACATGCGAAGAAAAAGGATATACATTACATACATGTAGTGTATGTGGTTATAGTTATAAAGATACTTATGTTGATGATTTAGGTCATAATTATGGCGAATGGAAGTTAAAAGTAGCAGCAACATGTACTGAAAATGGATCTAAATATAGAATATGTGCAAATGATGATACACATATAGAAGAAGAAATTATCAAATATCTAGGCCATGATTTTAGTTCAGCTATATTTGTAATTTCAGAAGATTATAAGAATGCAACTTGCACTTTGATATGTAATAATGATGAAAGTCATAAAAAAACATATGAAGTTTCAATAACAAAAACTGTAGTTGATGCTACATGTGTATATGCTGGTAAAATCACATATACTGCAGCATATGGTGAATTTAGTGATACTATAGAAGTAGAAATAAAAGCACTTGATCATGATTATGTATTTACTTCATTTGAATGGGAAAGTGACTATTCTAAATGTTATGCAGTATACACTTGTCTAAATGATAATAATCATATAGGAAAACATGAAGCGACAATAACATCTGAAGTAATTATAGAAGCAACTTGTACAAGGCAAGGTAAAATTAAATATACTGCAACTTATCAAAATAATAAAGAAACAGAAGAAGTTGAGATAGACGCACTTGGTCATTTGTGGAGCGCGTGGGAAGTTATCACTCCTGCAACTACTACTTCAACAGGTCTAGAAAGAAGAATATGCCAAAATGATTCTTCACATACAGAAGAAAGAGATATCGCTAAATTATCATCAGATGATGTTACTTATGATGATGTAAAGGTTGAAGGTAATTATAGTGGTACATATTATGATAATATAACAACAGATGTATTAAGTGATGCCTCATTATTAAAAAGTACACTTAATAATATAATAAATAATAATTACAAAAGATATTCTTATAGTGCTGATAGCGAAAATCTAAAGACAGTAGATTCATATGATGATTATTATGTAGAATGCATTTATACAGGTATCAGAATGTTAAAATCTGATGCCTGGGATAAAGAACATGTATGGGCTAAATCTTATGGATTTAAGGATGAAAGTTATGATGCATATTCAGATATGCATCACTTAAGAGTATCTGAACATAGTATCAATGTAAATAGATCATCATCTTATTTTGATGAAGTAGCAAACCCAACAAATACTGATTCTTATGGAAATAAATGGACCACTACTGTATTTGAACCAAGAGATGAAGTAAAAGGTGATGTAGCTAGAATGTTATTTTACATGGTAGTAAAATATGATGATAATAATCTCGATTTGGAATTAACTGATGATCCATCATTGATTTCAGATGCGGATAATCAAACTAATAAAACGGGGATTATACATTATTTGGGTTTATTATCTACGCTTGTTAAATGGCATTTTGAAGATCCTGTAGATGCAAGAGAAGTATCAAGAAATAATACTTTATATGAATCTTACCAAAAAAATCGTAATCCATTTATAGATCATCCTGAATATGTATATTATTTATATACTGATGTAGCTACAAATTATGTAACAGAAGAATTTGCTACAAACTACAATTATTATATTAATTATAATATTGATGGTATTAACGCAATCAATACTAAAATAGATTCTATTGGTACAGTTAGCCTAAATTCAGGTGATTTATTTGAAGAAATATGGAGTGATTATAATAATTTAGGTTCTGTTACAAAATCATTTGTAACAAATTATCATATTCTAAATGATAAATATAATGAATATGTCTTATTAACAGAAAAAGATAACCAAGATACAACAACTTCTACATCATTTAGTTTTGTAGGCTTAACATATAAATCAGGAAGCATGAATTCAAATGGTGTAGAAATAGAATATAGTGCAGGAAGCTTCCACGCTAATCATGGTATTTATGCCCAAATTGATAAAAACGGCAATAAAAATAATATTACGATAGATGTAGATAATTTATATGACACTATAAAATATATAAAATTTACTTGGAATGATAATAATTATTCTGGTGATTTTGCTACAGTAGTTGTTACTAACAATTTGGGTGAATCAAAAACATTTGAATCACTGAAGGTTAACAAGGCTACTTCAAACCCAAATACATTATATAATTCTAATATTGTTTCTATAGATATATCAGAATTAAGTAGTTATGATGGTTTAAATATAACAATAATTAATAATTCTACTTCAACATCAAGTTTAAGACTATATAATATTGAATTTGCATTAAGCTAAATAATAAATAAAGAGATAAAGATTCTAAAATTGAAGGGAGTGACATATAAATGGCACATAAAAAAGGTCAAGGTAGCGTTAAGAACGGAAGAGATAGCGAGTCAAAAAGACTTGGTGTTAAAAAGGCTGACGGACATATGCTTATGAAGGCAAGAATGCTTTGTACAGACGGTTCAAGCGTTGGTCTTTATGTAATATCTCAAATCTGCACTGTTGATGGAGAACAAATTACTCAAGAAGATATTATGGATATGGATTTTGAAGATGTTATGGAGCTTGAAAACCAGTATATTAATCTTAAAAAAAAATTGATATCACC
>CAKZZJ010000109.1 GCA_937885165.1 uncultured Caryophanales bacterium | reverse complement strand
CTACTATTCTAATTTTATATGAATTAAATAATATTTCAAGTTTAAATATTTATTAAAAAAAATAAATTTTACAAAATAAAAATTAAAGATAGGTATAAATGTGGTATAATTAATTAACAAATAAATCGGATGGTTCTTATGAAAGGTTTTTTATATGGCCAAAGTGGCTTTAATTTATTAGAAAACTCCATAAAAATAGATGAATATGTCAAATTGGCTAAAGAAAGCGGATTTGATTTTTTAAGCATAACTGATAAAAATATGTATGCATCATATAAATTTTATAATCTATGCAAAGATAATAATATTAAGCCTGTAATAGGTTATGAATATGAATATATTGAGACTGATGGAATAAAATCAACTATTTTATTGTATGCAAAAAATAAAAAAGGATTAAAAGATATATTTGATATCTCTAGTAAAAAGAATTTAAATGAAGATATTAATTTAAATGATATATTAAATGATGATGATATCATCTGTATTTTTTCTTTTGATAATTCATATTTATATCGTTTATTTAAAAAAGGATTATATCAAAATTTAAGTGAATATTTAAATAATATAAAAAATGATAATACCTTCATTGGTTATTCTTTAACCAATAATTTAAGAAATATTCAGATTACAAACGATTTTATGGATTATATTTTTGATTCAGGTATTAAATTAATTCCACTTCACAACACAAAATATCTTTTAAAAGATGATTTAATTGTATATAAAGCATTATGTGATATGAATCAACATAAATTTAATGTAAGTGATGAAGAAGATTATTCATTTTTAGAAAATCCTTCAGATGATCCATATCTAGATGAATTAATAGATAACATAGATGATGAATTATTTACTCATGTTGAAAAAACAATTCCTAAATATCCTAATACAAAAGGATATGATTCTGCTATATTTTTAAAAAATCTTGCCCATAAAGGATTAGAAAAAAGAAAAAGATATGATAAGAAGCATGTTGAGAGATTAAATTATGAACTTGGCATAATATCAAAGATGGGTTATGATGATTATTTCTTAATTGTGTGGGATTTTATAAAATATGCAAAAAAAAGCGATATATTGGTAGGACCGGGGCGTGGGAGTGCTGCCGGTAGTTTATGCGCGTATTCTTTAGGTATAACTGAAATAGATCCACTTGATTATGATTTATTATTTGAACGATTTTTAAATCCAGAAAGAGTATCTATGCCTGATATAGATACCGATTTTCCTGATGATAAAAGAGATCAAGTGATCGATTATGTAAAGAACTTTTACGGAAAGAATCATGTATGTAATATTACAGCTTTCGGAACATTTCAGATAAAATCGAGTATGAGAGAATTATCTAAATGTTTTAATATTGAGTTATCGCGTGCTGAAGCACTCATTTCAATGGTGGAAAAAAGAGGCTATGATGATTTAATAAAAGAATATGAGGATACTGAGTTAAAAGATTTTCTTTTTATAGCCAAAAGATTAGAAAATCTTCCAAAACATATTTCAACTCACGCAGCAGGTATCATTATTTCAAATGATGATTTATTTGAAACTATACCACTTCAGGAAGGAATAAATGGATTGTATCAATCACAGTTTGAATATGCAGATTTAGAATCATTAGGTCTTCTTAAAATGGATTTTTTAGGCATAAAGAATTTAAGTATGCTTAAAGCTATGATGGATATGGTAGTAGGTTTTGACCAGGATAAATTAAGGCATATTCCACTTGATGATTATAATGTTTATAAATTATTCCAAAATGCTGATACATTAGGGATATTCCAGTTTGAATCACCTGGTATAAAAAGAGTTTTAAGGGATATTAAGCCAACAAAATTTGAAGACTTAGTTGCTATAAATGCACTATATAGACCTGGACCAATGGAGAATATCGGTGAATTCAGTCTTCGTAAAAAAGGAGCTAGATTTGAATATCTTCATCCTGATTTAAAACCGATTTTAGAAGAAACATATGGTATTATAGTCTATCAAGAACAAGTAATGCGTATCGCTCAAAAATTTGCTGGATTCAGTTTGGGTGAATCAGATATTTTAAGAAAAGCTATATCTAAAAAGAACGCACAGGTTCTAGATAAATTAAAAAATAAATTTATTGAAGGATCAATAAAATTAGGATATGATGAAAAACTTGCCATAGAGATTTATAATCTTATCTATAAATTTGCTAATTATGGTTTTAATAAATCACATTCTGTTGTATATGCGCTTTTAGCATATCAGATGGCTTATTTTAAGGTTAATTATTTTATTTCTTTTATTAGTAATGTATTAAATAATACAATTGGTAATCATAAGGAAATGGAAGAATATATTAAATATGCTAAGCTTCATAATGTAAAAATATTAGCACCTGATATTAATAAATCATATCACATATTTACATATCAGGATGGTGTTATTTATATGCCTTTTACAGCAATTAAATCTATAGGTATAGCACTTTCAAATGAAATATTGAGAAATAGAGGCGAAAAAGGTCCTTTTAAGTCATATGAAGATTTTAAAAACAGATGTAGTATTCCATCATCATCTCTTGAAGCATTGATATTTGCAGGTGCTTTTTCAAGCTTTGGCAAAACTAAAAAAAGCTTAGTTAAGTCAATGACTGCAAAAGAAGATATTTTCTTTAAGCATATGGATAATGTAATTATTGATGATGAAGAACCGATTCTTTCAGGACAAGCCTTTATAACAACTTCTATCACAAGAATTAATGATGGCACTGGCTTATATTTGGTATCCTTCAATTCATTCGAAGATTTCCCTACAATCGGTTCTCAAAACCGAATATATCTTGCTGCTGATACCAATTTACTTTATCGTTTCGATTCGCAAGGAATTTATTTACCTATTATGAATTGGCAAGGCTCTAAAGGTGAAAAATATGAAAAAGAAAATTATTGAAATTATTTATCGTATTAAAGGAAAGGAGATTAGTGCATTTGCGGAAAATTGCTGTGAAACTCATCACAATTCAGTTGCAGATATGAAAAGATGTTATAGTGATGAATTTGATAAGCATTTTGTATTTGTTAGATGGACTAAAAAAGACTATGAACTTAATGGAATGGATTGGTAAAAAAATGAAAACTAAAACATTAGAACTTAATTTACAAAAGGATGCTGCAATTATTGAATTTATCATGGATCATTATGATGAATATTGTTGTACTTATTATCTAGGTGGTGTATGTATAGGTGGTTATATCCATCATAAAAAAGATAAAGAAGTAATAGTAATTGATTCAATATCTAATCGAAATCGAATTAAATTTTATCAAGATAACGGTAATTATTTGGTAATCCATTGTGATGAAGTAATAATCAGATATGAGGAAGAAGATTGATGAATAAAGATATTGAAGATGTATTACTTGATGAAGTTGTTGAAAAAAGATTTGCGGCATCATGTAAATGTAGATATTTAAATACTAATTGTCTCAACTTCAATTCTAGTAATAAAAAATGTAGAATATTATGGAATTGTAGTTTTGTCAGATATTCTGAAGGTAAAAAGAAAATATATCAATGTCCTTTTTATAAAGTAGATTATGAAGTATTTAAGTATTGTATATATGATGCCAAATATGATGAAATAATTGAATATTTTAAAAAATATGATGATGCAAGAACATATGTTAAAGTAATAACTGATCCATATGCATCAGGAGAAGATGACGAAAGATTTTTCATTATGAAAAATCAAAAATATAGTTGGAAGGTAAAAGAAAATGCAAGAAAATTTATTCAAGATGTTAAAAGAAGTTGAAGATAATTTAAAAAGTAGATATCCACTTAATGATAATACATACGTGTATTATCTTCATGAAAAGGGCTATATTTATATAGCATATCAAAAAAGTACCATCATCAAGAAGATTGAAAAAATGATGAAGAAATATTACAAGGATTATCAAGTAGGATTTTTTCAAATTAATGAAGGAACACTTATTCATTGATAAATGGCTTAAAGTATGTTATAATAATAACACTTCAAGATATAGAAAATATAAAGAAAGGAAAGGTGATTATTTATGTCTAATGAAGTTGAAATTAAGCAAGAAGTTGAATTATTGAAGAAAGGGGAGGAAGATTTATCTATTTATAATTCTAATGCAAGTGATGATATCGTAGCATTATCCTTAATCGTTAAAAAGATTAGAACAGATAAGAATTCATTTAAAAGCATTAAGGTAATGATGTATTTGCCGTGTTATTCATCAAATGGATTTGAAGGTTATAATAATCGCAAGATTGACGTACACTTTACTAAATCAGCATTTGATAATGTGTATGAAGGTTGTAAGATTCATAAGCCTGATGATTTATCAACAGGAACATTATTTGTAAGAAAAAAAGGTATTCAAGCACCTTCAAAGTACGAAGTTAAAGTTGATGATAAAGGTAACAAGGAATATCCACAGGTATGGATCAAGTCTGATATTATAGGATTTAAACCTTATACATTAGATGATGAAGTATTTACCTATCACAAGCCTGTTAAAGATGCCGAATATGAAGTAATTGAAGAAACTGATGAAGATTTTAAAGGGCTTGAATAAAGCCCTTTTTATTTGAAAGGAAAGTGATAATATGTATGATGTGACAGGTAAAAGTGTAGAAGATATTATTAATATATCTAAAAGCACATTAAATGATCTAACACCACGTGAATTAAGACAAGTGACATCTAGATTAGTATCAGCAGTAAATAAGCGTATTAGAAGATTAGAAAATTATGCAAAAATAATTCGTCCAAGTGGTTTGGTAATGATTTTAGGAATATTAATAACACTGTTGACGAAAGTCATTAATCCGGATTCAAATTTTTTTAAAGGATTTCAATTTAATCATTCTTTATTTTTTACATTTATATTACCAATAATAATTTTCAGTTCAGCCTATAATTCTAAAATAGAATCAATATTAAAATATTTAAGATACATTCTTCTTTTCTCCATTCCAGGAACGATCTTCAGTTTCATTTTTATTTCTTTTATTACATACTATTTAAACGAAAGACAATATTTTACCACAAATTACACTTCCTCCGATGGCAATACAATTACAATAATACCAATAGAACTTTCCTTTAAAGAAATATTACAGTTTTCAGCGGCAATAAGTGCTAGTGATTCAGTAATTTCTTTATCTTTTTTAATGGAAGACAATGAGCCTAAATTAAACGCGATAAGTTTAGGAGACTCAATATTAAATAACGCTGTAGCGATTTCTTTATTTAATTCATTGTATGATATTTCACAAAAAGAAGAAAGTCTCACAGTTAAATTATCTTTAACTATATTTTGTAAAACGACAATTATCTTTGTTTTATCTTTATGTGTGGGTATCGCAGTTGGATTATTTTTCGCGAGGTTTTTAGTTTTTATGAAAAAATATCAGATGAATAGAGTTCAAGAAATTTTGACATTATTATTATTTGCTTTTATTTCTTATACAATTTGCGATGTATTTCAATTATCAGCGATGACTTCATTATTAGCTTGTGGACTTTGTATGAGTCATTATGTTTTTTATAATTTAAAATATCAAACAAGAGAAGAAAGTTCTTTAATAAGTCTTTCATTAAATTTAATCGCTGAAGGATTAATTTATTCTTCCATGGGAATGACAATAGTTTATTATACGACACATTCTTTTAGTGGTAAATTTATCATGACTGAATTATTCTTAGTAGTCTTTTGCAGAATTTTTACAATTTTCGGGCAAATATATATTCTCGAATTATGCGGTGTTAGTCCTTTAATATTTAAATTAAAACCAACACATAAATCTTTCCTTACTGGAGTTGGGTCAATTCGTGGAGTAGTTAGTTTCGGTCTTTGTTTATTAATGATAACACCAAATGAAGATAATAAAAATCTTTTAGTCGGAAGTACTATATATATAGTATTTTTAACGAATATTTTATGTATATTAATTTCTCCTTTATTTAAACGAAGGGAAAAGGATTTATATGATAAACAAATTATGCAAATCGAAACAGGCGATGATAAAGCGATGAAACATGACATTTTCACTTTCCTTCATCCTAATACTGAAATATCGGAACCAAAACCGAAGAATAATCAAAGTGAAGAAGACGAAGAAAAACAAAGTTTAATTACCCGCTTTATTGAATATGATGATAGAGTTATTAGAAAAAAAATTATTCCAAATTGGCCACAAGTTAAAGAAGATAATAATAACATTTCGAGAAAAATAAAAAAAGAATTGGGAATATGGGCCGAACAAAAAGAAAAATATCAAGTAAGGGGACAGAAAAAAATATTG
>CAKZZJ010000108.1 GCA_937885165.1 uncultured Caryophanales bacterium | reverse complement strand
AAACTCCGCCTCGGGGATTTGCGTACGATTTTAGGCAATTATGCCGAACAAACTAATCTTTCGTCACCTTTCGTCATCTATCGTCACCTTTCGTCACCACTACTTTTACACCAACAAAAAAATAGGCTCTAAAGAGTTGAAGTAAAAATCACTCCTGGAGCCTAAATTCTTAAAAAACCTATAGACGTCGGGATTCGAACCCATAAAAAAACAGACTGACACATTGTATCAATCTGGTTCTTTCAATATGGTGGACCTGGGGAGAATCGAACTCCCGTATATAACCTAATCCAACTTGCTTTCTACATGTTTATCTTATCCATATTTTTCAATAGTTCTAAACGAACAAGCAAATCAAAAACTATCTACATTCTATTAGATTCATTTTAATATTTAGAATAGCAATATCAAAATATATTCTATAATTTACTGAACTTTAATCTTACCACTATAGAATACAGTAAGTAAAGCCGCTATGCGTTATCTTAGCAAGCGTATGCAAAATTAGCAGTATTGTTTCTAGCTGCTAAGAATGCTAATTTGTTTTCTTTTTTTGCGTTTATTAAAACCTCGACGTTTTTAAGGGAGCCTACTCCCACATGCTTACAAGCATTCATAGATCACAGCGAATCCATAAACAAGCCCATAATTAATTATAACATTTTTTAAGAAGATAAACCATCAGTATTTGTAATTTTTGGTTTCTCTTCTTAAAACATCCCTTTCTTTTATTGTTTCCCTCTTATCATAAAGTTTCTTTCCTTTGGCAAGACCTATTTCTATTTTTACTAATGCATCTTTAAAATATGCTTTTAAAGGTATGATAGTTAAACCTTCAAGCTTAATCTTGTTGGCTAATTTTCTTATCTCATTTTTATTTAATAATAATTCTCTATCCCTTAATTCATCATGATTAAATATATTGCCATATTCATATTTTCCAATAAACATATTATAAATATATACTTTATTATCCTTTATTCCTATATAAGCATCATTAATACTGATTTTACCGGCTCTTATTGATTTAATTTCCGTTCCTTTAAGTTTAATGCCTGCTTCATATTTATCTAAGATAAAATATTCATAATTTGCTTTTTTATTATTACAAATAATTTTCATATATACCTCTTTATGCAAATTCAAGTTTAATAAGTCCTTCATGCTTATTAACTTCTATTACCATTACATCAACTACATCACCTAATGTATATACATTGTTGTAAAATCCTGCTTTAGTGTGTTCAGCATTTACTTCAACAAAACCATTGATATCTCTAAATGCGATTAAGCCTTCCGCACCATTTTCAAGTTTAACAAAAAAACCAAAATTAGTTATTGATGAAATTTTACCTTTGAATATTTTATTTAACTTGCTTTCATAATATTTGGCATATAAAATATCATCAACTTTTCTTTCTAAATCAACAGCTCTTCTTTCACTGTTTGAATTTTTAAAAGCTACATCAGGAATAATACTCTGATATCTTTTTAAATCCTGTGCCATATTATTTGGATGAATCATTAAATTCTTGATAACTCTATGAGTCATAAGATCAGGATACCTTCTTATTGGTGATGTAAAGTGACAATAATTTTTTAATTGCAATCCATAATGGCCTGAATTTTCTTCATAATACTTGGCCTTCATCATGCTTCTTAGAAGCATGTTTGATATTATATCATAATTTGCTTCATCTTTAAGATTGTTAAGTACTTTTTGTAATTCTTTGGCGTGAGTACCATTTCTTAATTTCTTTATTTTATAACCCATACCATTTATGGTATTTATAAAATCTTTTATTTTGTCATTATCAGGCTCTTCATGAATTCGATATACTATAGGAAGTCCCATAATAGATGCATTATATGCTATAGTTTCATTAGCTATAAGCATAAAGTCCTCAATCATCTTTTCAGCTATACCTCTTTCATGCTTGATGATATCTATCGGTACTCCATCATTCATAACAAAATAATATTCATTTTCTTCAAAATCAAGCGCTCCTCTTTCTTCTCTTTTTTTTCTTAAGATATTTGACAATTCTTTCATATCAAGAAGCATCTGATAAACATCTTTGTATTTTTCTATTTCCTGATTATTACCTGAAAATATCTTGTTTACTTCACTATATTTCATCTGGTGTAAGCTTTTTATTACACCTTCTACTATCTCATATTTTATTACATCGCCATTTTTATTTATATTCATAATTATAGATAATGTAAGTCTATCTACATCAGGGTTAAGCGAACATATACCATTAGATAATTTAAACGGCAGCATAGGTATTACTTTATCTGCTAAATAAAGGCTTGTCCCTCTTCTAAGTGCTTCTTTATCTAAATTACTGCCTTCTTTTACATAGTTTGCAACATCAGCGATATGAACATAAAGTATATAATTATCACCATCTTTTTCTAATCCTACGGCATCATCAAAATCTTTTGAATCATCATTATCAATAGTGATAACTGATTTTAATCTAAAATCAGTTCTTCCTTTTATTTCATCTTCACTTACAATATCTGGTATTTCTTTTAAATCATCATCAACGTTGTTAAATTCAATATCAAAATTATATTCATATATTTTTGCATATATATCAAGATAATTATCATCTATTTTTGAAATGATTTTTAATACTTTAACAGGCTTAATTTCACGAATTTCATTATTATATTCTATTTCTAGTGCTACAACATCATCATTTAAAGCGCCATCAAGCACATCTTCTTTTAAAATTAAATCCCTATTGATATATTTATCAAAGGAATGAAAAACTATAGATTTATATTTTCTATCAAATTTTTTATTATATTTATCTTTAATTGATATTCTTCCTATTATTGATGTCTTATTTCTTTTTATTACTTCAACAATTTTTGATTTCATTGAATTTAATAAAACATATGAGACAGTATCACCATTGAATATAAAGGCATTATCATCAAAAAAATATGTGTTTTTAGTTTCCTCATCAATTATTTCATAATATTCTTTCTTTTCTTTAATAGTTCCTA
>CAKZZJ010000107.1 GCA_937885165.1 uncultured Caryophanales bacterium | reverse complement strand
GGTGTTATTTGTCACCATAAACGGGACAAGGAAGAAGATACCAACCGTAGCGATGGTAATGACTAAACCATATCCAAACATGTAAATAAAACCACCGTGAGCAAACAAAGATTCTTTGGGATCACGTGGAGGATAAGACATGACATCTGGCTCTTTATCATCGGAGCCCAAGGCCACTGCAGGAAGGGCGTCAGTCACCAAATTCACCCACAAAACGTGGACGGATAATAATGGTGTAGGTAAATTGTATGAAGAGAATAGTGAACAAATAACAACAACAAACATTGCTAAAACTTCAGCAATATTACTGCCGAGAAGGAATAAGACAGTCTTCTTAATATTCGCATATATTCCTCTTCCTTCTTCAACAGCCTTTTGAATTGATGCAAAATTATCATCAGTTAATACCATATCTGCGGCATCTTTAGCAACATCAGTACCAGTAATTCCCATTGCGATACCAATATTAGCTGCCTTTAACGATGGGGCATCATTTACGCCATCACCAGTCATAGCGCATATATTGCCGTTTGCCTGAAATGCTTTGACAATCTGAACTTTATTTTCTGGTGATACTCTAGCAAACACTCTTGCGTGTTTACAAACTTCTTTTAATTCTTCTTCAGTTAATTTATCTATATCTTTTCCAATATAGCAGTCTTCTATATTTTCAACAATTCCTAATTCTTTAGCAACCGCAAAGGCTGTATCCTTATGATCTCCTGTAATCATAATTGTTGTAATACCAGCATTTTTTAGTACACCAACAGCACTCTTTGCTTCTTTTCTTGGCGGATCTATCATCGCGACAAGTCCTACAAATGTCATATTTTCTTCATCAAGTGCTTCATCTTCTTTATAAGCTAATGCTAAAACTCTTAAAGCTTTTGATGCATAAAATGTATTTGCTTCATTAATTTTTTTGATATCAAAATCAGTTATTTTTCTTATTTCATCATTAATTTTAATATTTTCACATCTTGAAATAATTGAATCCAAAGCCCCTTTTGTAAATACTATCTTCTTACCATCCATTTCATTTTTTGTAGACATCATTTTTCTAACAGAATCAAATGGATATTCATCAACCCTTTTATATTCTTTTTCAAGTATTGTTTTAGAGAACCCGAATCTATTAGCAAAGATAACTAACGCTACTTCTGTTGGGTCTCCGAATTCTCCACCTTCAGTAGAAGCATTTGAACATAGACTCATGCCCTTGGCTAGAAATTTTAGATTATCTGATTTTGATTCTTCATTAAAATCATCATTTGTTTTATATTCATGGTTGATATATGCCTCAAGAACTGTCATCTTATTTTGCGTAAGTGTTCCTGTTTTATCGCTACATACTACTGATACAGCACCAAGTGTTTCAACTGAAGGTAATTTTCTTACAATAGTATTAGCCTTGACCATCCTTTCTACTCCGATTGATAACACGATGGTTACTACTGCGGCAAGTCCTTCCGGTACTGCGGCAACTGCTAAAGATATAGAACTTAATACAGCTTCTATATAAGCTTCAACATTTGATCCATTACCATCAACAAATATCCATATTAAATCAACAACAAATACGAGTATAACAATTATTAGAGTTAAAATACCTAAGAATTTAGATAATTTAGCTAGCACCTTCTGAAGCGGAGTAGGTTCGCTTTCTTCTTCATCTAATTTAGTGGCTATTTTACCTATTTCAGTATTCATTGCAGTAGCTGTAACTACACCTTTTCCTCTACCATAACTTATTATTGTTGACTGATAACACATATTTATTCTGTCGCCAATTCCAACTTCACCAGAAAATACAAATGATGCATCTTTTTCTACTGGAACTGATTCTCCGGTAAGACTTGATTCATTGGCTTTTAAATTAATCGCCTCAATAAGTCTTATATCAGCACCAACTGTATCTCCTTCCTCAAGGTATATAATATCTCCTAAGACAAGTTCTGATGATTTGATTCTTGTTTTTTTACCGTCCCTTAAGACTGTACTTTCGGGAGAAGACATCTTTTTTAATGCTTCAAGCGATGATTCAGCTTTTATCTCTTGAACCGTACCAATAACCGCATTAATAATAATAACAATTAAGATAATTATTACATCAGGCCAATCACCTGTAGATAAAAAATCAAAACCAGCGCCACTATTTATGGCCTTAATGGTTTCATAAATTGATACACCTATCGTTACAGCGATTGCGGCAAAAAGGACAAAAATCATCGCGTCATTTAATTGTGATAAAAATATTTTAATAAAACTTTTCTTATTTTTACCTACAAGCTCATTTTTACCATAGATCTCTAATCGCTTTTTGGCTTCTTCTTCACTTAATCCCGTATCCTCTTTGACTTCAAATTCATTTAATGTGTCTATCACATTATATGTTTCGTATTTTTTATCACTCATCTTCCACCTCAAAAAATAAAATCCGGAATGCATTAAATATACTTAAATGCACATAAAAATATGCTTAAGTCTTGATATTTAATGTAACTCCGGATTAAATAATCGTCCTGACGAAGATACAACCATTAGGTCATCTACTCCCTTAAACACAATAATTGTAAATTATTATTCTTTTTTTGTCAATGAAATAAACGTATTTTTCCATCATATTAATTTGAATTTTTAAATATTTTTCGTTTATTTTTCCATTTAAAAGGTATATAATATGCATTATGAAAATAACTGAAGAAAGAAAAAAACAATTATTTTTTGAAATATTAAGATTTTTGGTCGTTGGTGGTGTTGCCACCATCTTTGATTTCGCAACAAAAACACTGGTTGCTTATCTTCTTCCTTCTGTTGATACAGGCTTCAATTCATTTTTACATTTTACTATACCTTTAGTCTGTGGTTTTATAGTTGGCGTTCTTGTTAATTACATACTTTCGGTAATTTGGGTATTTCAAAATGTAGAAAACAAGGCCAAAACCAAAACACAATCATCATTTTGGTTGTTTGTTTTATTAGGCTTTATCGGTATGTTAATAGGCTTAGGTATCTTCTATTTATTTAGATGGATAATACTTACTGCATCATCAGGAAGTTTTGATATTGATGTGGGTAGAAATAATATATCGCTTAAATCAGGAGAATTCTGGGCTTATTTCGGTGTTTTTGCATTCCAAACATTAGTTGTATTGATATATAATTATCTAAGCAGAAAAAAATTCATTTTCAAAGAAAAAAAGATTGAAGATAAAGAATAAAATTTAGGCTTTTTAAAAGCCTATTTTATTATTAGAAGGAGCATATATGATTTATATTATCGGAAGTTTAAATGTTGATATCTCTATTAAAATAAATGATTTTCCAAACCCTGGTGAAACAATTGATGGTTATGATTTAAAAACAAGCATTGGTGGTAAAGGAAACAATCAAGCTTTAGCTATAAAAAAATATGGTGCTGATTTAAGGATGCTTGGGGCAGTAGGTAGTGATGAATATGGTTCTTTGTTGTTAAAGAATTTAAAAGAACATGATATCGATACATCAAATATAAAAATTAGAAACGATTATAAATCTGGCATTGCCTTGATTGCGCTAACTGATGATGATAATAAAATAATCATCAATCACGGTGCTAATTACAGTATTAAAATTGATGAAGTAATTGATTTTTTAAGCGATGCCAAAAAAGATGATTATCTCTTGTTAGGACTTGAGGTAAATTATGATGCCGTAAAATATGCAGCAATGCTTGCCAAAAATATCGGCATGAAGGTTATACTTAATCCAGCACCTGCAAAGAATATATCTGATATTATTGAATATGTAGATTATTTAATTCCAAATGAAAATGAACTTAAATTCATAACAAATGAAAATAATATTAATAAGGCGATAAAAAAACTAGAAAATACTAATTTGATAATAACTTTGGGTGATAAGGGAGTATTTTACCCGAGAGAACATACATATTTTCCGGCAGTTGATACAAATAAAGCTATAGATACAACAGGGGCAGGCGATACCTTTATAGGTTCGTTTTTAGCCAAATTAAGTGATAATAACGATGTCTTTGAGGCAATAAATTTTGCAAGAATATCATCTTCCCTTATGTGCCAAAAAAGAGGCATATATGAAGCACTAGCAAATGAAGATGAAATTTATAATAGGAAGAACGAAAGAACAAAAATAATCCTCGATTGTGATCCAGGGCATGATGATGCAATAGGCATTATGTTGTTAGGTGCATGTGATAAGTTTGATGTTTTAGGAGTAACAACAGTAAGAGGAAATCAAACAATTGAAAAAACAACTTATAATGCACTTGCAACAATAGATTATCTAAATCTAGAATATAAGGTTTACGAAGGATCAAATAAACCAATAAAAAGAGAATCTCCTGTTTGTGAAGAGATTCATGGTAAAACCGGGCTAGATGGTTTCCCTTTTAGGAAAATAGAAAAAGAAAAAGAAGATATTGATGCCGTAAGCTTTATAATTGATATGTGCCACAAGACAAAAGATATAACATTTATAACAACAGGTCCGATGACTAATGTAGCAAAAGCTATAATAAAAGATCCATCAATAAAATCAAGTATCAGCAAGATTATATTGATGGGCGGTTCTTCTAAAAAAGGAAATATTACCGAATATGCAGAATTCAATATTTTAACAGACCCAGAGGCTGCAGATATTATATTTAAGTCAAAAATAGATATTTATATGGTCGGACTTGATGTAACAAGAAAATGTTTAGTTGATAACAATGTGGTATCAAGAATGAAAAAAATCAACACAAGAGGTTCTGATTTATTTGTTTCTTTAATGGAGGTATTCATAAAAAATCAGAAGGATTTCTTTGGCCTTGAAGGCGGGCCTTTGCATGATCCGCTTACTATCGCATCCTTAATTGATGATAAAATATTAAAATTTAAAAAAGCATATACTTCTATCGATACATCAGATGAAAAGACAGCCGGCAAAACAACTTGTGATTTTAATTCAGATAATCATAATTCATATGTCGCAATAGAAGTTGATGTTGCAAGATATTTTGATTTAATTGAAGAATCATTAAAATTTTATAAATAAAACAAAGGAGCTTTAAAACAATTAATAATTTTGTTTTATCGCTCCTTTTATTTGTTGAACAATATTTTTATTTTTCCTTCATTTAAATTTGAGCCTATAATGATTATTACATTTTGGCCTAATTTTATTTTTCTTTCTTCAACATCAAATTTAGTATAATTTAATTCATACCACTCATCATTATCAAAAACAAATCCTTTTATTCTGATAACGTTTCCATATGATTTATCTTTAAATAAAGATGATATTTTTTCGGCAAGATGGTTTCACAGAAATTCTCCGGAAAGAGATATTTATGGTGCGAGTTTGTCCGGAAGTAAAGTATCCGAATCACATATGAAAATATCAAGTCTTTATCGCCCTGGAGGTAAAGAAGTAGTTCTTACACAAAATATGTACACATCGGAACTTCAGCCGGAACAAATTATATATTCTAAATTAGAAATGCCTCAAGGAAAATTCAAAGGTTTAGAGTTACATTACGATAATGGATTTAAACTTTCTTCCGGATGGATAAATTCTACTGATAAAAATATTGCTAATTTAAGAGGTCAGAATATCAGTGGCATTTATGATATGGATAAAAAAGAGTTTACGAATTTACAAGGAATTTCTGAACAAGATGCAAAAGAATTTGTATCCCAAGTTTTAACCGGTGTAAATGAAATTGGTAAATGGGAACAAGATGTGTTGAAATTAAAAAATATTGTTGAAACTAATCCTGAAATTTTTGCAGCTGAAAATATTTACAAAGCTGATACTCACTATTTAAACAGTGAATTATTAAAAGATTTTATCTAAAACAATATAATTTCTT
>CAKZZJ010000106.1 GCA_937885165.1 uncultured Caryophanales bacterium | reverse complement strand
AATAAATTTTGAGACAAATTCAATTACCATTTTTAATAAAAAAGCAAAACTAGATGCCATAATAAGTAAATTTACTACTATCAGTGGTGATCAGTTATCACATTTTCTTAAAAACAGAACTATCAAAGTTCCAAGAAAATTACATATGCTTGCTTTGATGAAGGTACTTAATAAAAAAGTAAAAACACTTATGACAGATTCATTATCAAATGACTTTTTTATAAGATTACAATACTATAAAGATTTTACTGAAGAACAATATTGTATCTTATTTGACAAGATTGCTGCAAATGATGAAAAAGCCTTCCTAGAATATCGTTATACATTTGTTAATTTAATCTTCTTAAATTATGTCGCACTTGATTTCAATGATGGTGAAATCAATTACATCAGATCAATCGGCAAAGAAAAAATGGAAGATTTCTCAACTTATGCTAGATTAATAGATGGTGCTTGTATTGACCAAGAAGATACATTTGATGGACAGTCAATTGATGTATGTAAAAAAACACTTCACTTAACTGCCCCAGGAAGAGAAATAAGATTAATTGCTAAAAAATATAATCTTATAATTCCATCAAGACTTAATAAAGAAGAATTATTATTATTCATAAAAGATTATTTAGGAAATAAATTAATTGCTAAAGATTATGAAGCATTGTCAATGATGTCTTTAAGCAAAATAAGTGAATTCTGCAAACAAGTTAACATTCCTATGAGTGCTGCCTTGACAAAAACAGAACTTGTAACTTATTTATTCTATCTTTTAAAAATTCAGCCAGTAGAAAAATCATCTATAAAAGAATTATTCATTCCGGATTCTGATGAATATAAACCATTCATATTCACTGTAGATTTAGAAGCAATACCACCATTTGGAAAAGGTGAACCTAAAAAATTAATTCATTACGAGGGTGAAGAAAACGATATAGAAAATGATGCTAACATCAAATTAATTGATGATGATCCAAATAGTGATGAAGATGTCGCAGTAGTACCTTTAGCACAAGCAGAAGATGCTAACCCTGTAGAAGAAGAAAATTTAGATGAACCAGAAGAGAATCTAAATGAACCAGAAGAAGAAAACCTAGATGAACCAGAAGAAGAAAATCCAGATGAATTAGAAGAAGAAATTCCTGAAGACGAAGCTTTGGAAGAAGAAATTCCTCTAGAAGAAACTCCTGAAGAAGCTGAAGAAGAGAATCCTAAAGAAACTCCTGAAGAAGCTGAAGAAGAAAATCCTAAAGAAACTCATGAAGAAGAGAATCTAGAAGAAACTCCTGAAGAACCAAAAGAAGAATTAGAAGAGGATGAAGTAAACATCCTTAGTGATACAGAATCAATCGATAATGATCAGTTTGGATCAATGAAGATTGAAAAGAGCGGTAAAAAATTAGGTAAAATTATCGGATTAAGTATCGCCTTAGCATTAGCATTAGGTCTAATCGCAATTGTTATTATATTCATTTTAATTTAGAAAGAAGGGTAAGGCACAATTAATTTAATTAGTTGTGCCTATTGTATGAAAGAAGCAAAATATAGTCCAATGATTGAGCAATATTTAGAAATAAAAACCAATTATAAAGATTACATAGTCTTTTTCAGACTAGGTGATTTTTATGAGATGTTTTTTGATGATGCTCATGTTGCCGCAAGAGAATTAGAACTCGCTTTAACTGGCAAAGATGCCGGAGTTGAAGAAAGAGTACCAATGTGTGGTATCCCCTTTCATGCATCAAAAGAATATATTGAAAAGATGGTTTTAAAGGGCTATAAGATTGCGATAGTTGAACAGACAGAAGACCCAAAAGAAGCCGTTGGTATAGTAAAAAGGGAAGTAGTAAAAATAATTACACCTGGAACTTTATCATCAGGGCTTGATGAAAAAGAAAACAATTATATTGCTTCTTTAAATTACCATGATAAAGCATACATCCTTGCCTATGCAGATTTTTCTACAGGTGATGGATATATATCTATATATAAGAAAAAAGAAACATTATTAAATGAAATATTGTCGCTTCATATAAAAGAAGTTGTTATGAAATCTGATTTCATTTCTAGTGAAATAACATCTTTTTTTAAGAAGGAAGGGATACTTAAATCTACTGAAGATTTAAGTATCCCTTCCTTCTTAAAAAAAGATGTTATTTCACTAG
>CAKZZJ010000105.1 GCA_937885165.1 uncultured Caryophanales bacterium | reverse complement strand
ATCGCTTTTGTGCTATAATATCTTGCAAATGCTAATTATTCATTTAATATTTAAGCATTTAAATTTAAAAAATATAATTTAAATATACAAAGAGAAAACAAAATGATTTATGAAGATATTTCAAATAATTTTATAGATAAATTGATTATAGCAAGAAAAGAAAGAAGTCTAACACAGACTGAATTAGCAAAATTGTGCGGTATTTCTCAGTCTACTATAGAAAGAATTGAGGCGAAATTAATATCACCATCAATTGATATAATTTCAAAAATATTATATTCACTTGATTTAGACATCTATCTTGTTAAAGATAATAAAGAAACCTTCAATATAATAAACATTATTGGAGATAGTTTTACAGGCAAAATTAAAAGTACAAGAAATGCCTCAAGACTGATAATTGTTAAAAATTCTAATATTTTAACATCATATTTAGAATCAAAGAATTCTTATATGATCCCTGGTGGAAAAAAAGAAGATAATGAAAGTTTTGAAGAATGTGCTATAAGAGAAGCACATGAAGAAACCGGTTATATCGTAAAAATAGATAAATGTTTTCTTGAAATTGATGAATATTATGACAGTAAAAAATATCTAACAAAATATTTTATTGCCAATATTGTTAGTAAATCAAATCAGAAATTAACAGAATTGGAATCGAGTTTAGGCATGAAGCCTGTTTGGATTTCTATAGATAATCTATATAATGAATATAAAAACATTTCAGAAGATGATGATATTATGAAAATAAATTTATATCACAAAGAATTTAAAGCAATAGAATATTTTTTAAAATCTTATTATCATAAAGAAGGTAAAAATTTATGAGTACTCTTTTAAAACAAAAGACATTTCTTTTTTTACATTTAGTTATATTTCTGATTTCTACAGAAATATCCTTATTTAGAATTATATATAATTTATGGATTCCAGAATATTTTTTACTGGAATTAGGTGTGATAATTATTTTATCAAGCATTATTTATTTATTTAAATCAAATGTATTATCTATAATATATTCAGTATTAATATTCGGTATATCAATCGCTTTATATGTTGTGAATATAAATCTTGATTACGCAAGCGGTGATATACTTACTTTAGCATACTTGCTTGTTTTAGGTGAGGCACTAGAGGTTGCATCATCATCATTTATCTATATTTATTATATTATATTTACAGTACTTCTAGCAGTAGGCTATATAATAACATTAATATATTTCATAATCTTTATCGGTAGAAAAAAAGATCCTTATAAAATCAAATATTACCCAATGGCACTCGTTTATGCTTTCTTTATTATATCTATCGGTATAATAACAAGAAATTCAAGTTTGAATGATATAAAAAAAGATAATCAGGATAATTCTTACTATAATACTTTAAGAAGTGAAGAAATCATCTCTAAAAAATCAATATCACTTAAAAAAGGATCTCTTTATAAGCATGGGATGCTTACTCACTTTATAAGTGAATTAATAAATCTTTATTTTAAAGATGATTCTAATGTGAACAAAGAAATTGATGATTATATAAAAGAAGGAAATCAAAATGAAGAAAATTCATATTCAGGCATATTAAAAGATATGAATGTATTAGAAATAATGATAGAAAGTGCTCCATCATATGTTTTATCAGAAGAGCTAACTCCTAATTTATATAAGCTTACAAATGAAGGAATTTATTTTGAAAATAATTTATCAAAAAATAAAACCAATCACTCAGAATTAATAGGAATGCTAGGGAGTGCCTATCAACTAAGTGATAAAGAAGCTTATAAAAATTATCCATATGGGCTACCTAAAATATTATCTAATAGTGGCTATAAAACTACATTTTTTCACGACAATGACCCTAAATTTTATCATCGTGGTGATATAATGAATTATATAGGTTTTGAAAAAACATATTTTCATAATGATTTTTATGATACAAAAGTAGAATTTATTGGTAACATGCCATTTGATACAACTTTCGTAGAAGATACAATAGATTTAATGATACCTGATGAAAAATTTTATACATATTACACTACTATAGCTACACATGGTCCATATAATTCAAGTGAAGAAAGTTTAAAAAAGTATAAAGAATATGTCGGTTATGATGGTATAAAATATTATGATAAATTAACTAAAGCAATAGAAGACGGAAGCTTTATAATGCCAACAAACCCTAATAACCCATACGTTAAAAGATATAGCGTTTATAATTTTAAAGATGAAGAAGAAAGAAAATTAGTAGAAGAACAATTAATTCATTTTGAACTTGAAATAATGAATTTTGATGAGGCATTAGGATTGATTCTAGATAAACTTGAAAAAGAAAATAAATTAGATAACACACTAATAATATTATATGGGGATCATGATGCATATTACACATCAAATCATTTAAAACCTCTTAAATATTATGTATATGGAGCGTATGAAGATGGAAATTATTTGGAAGAATATCCAAATCAGTATGAAACATATATGTGTTTTTATAACCCTATATTAAACGAAAAATATAAAAACGATTATGAAACAAATAAGGTTGAAATGCAGACTTCACCATCAATAATAGTCCCTACAATCCTAGATTTGCTAGGTTATAAATATAATACTAATCTTTATTTATCATCATCTATTTTTTCTTCAACAATGCTTACAAATTTGGTATATTCTTATGAAATAAAAACCGTATTTACAGATAAGATTATGGCTATAGATTACAATACATTTTCATATAAGAATACGGATGATTTAGAATATATAAATACATTCAATATAGAATTTTTGAAATTATTAAAGAAAAACGAAATGATTGAAAAAATGTATAAGAACAGGTACTTTGGGTAAAATTATGGATTTTAAATATGAATTGCATCATTTAAAAGGAAACTCTTATTATATTGATGGGCCAACAAATATTGGTCTTTATAAATTAAATGAAAAGGATATAGTTTTAATTGATTCTGGAACAAATGAAGATGTAAAAATGATATATAAAGTGATTTTGGAAAATCATTTTAATCTAAAATATATAATCGATACTCATTCTCATGCCGATCATTCAGGCGGTAATCTTTTCTTAATGAAAATGACTGATGCCAAAGTTATCGCATCAAAAATAGAAAGAGCCTTCTTAAGAGATTCAAAACTTGATATAGGCTTTTTATATGGCGGATATCCTCTTGATGAATTTGATAACAAACTAATGCATATCGATGAAAATAAAGAGATTTATTCTCTAGATATGATACCAAAAAACTTAAAATCATTTAAGCTCCCTGGGCATCACTACGCTATGATTGGAATCAAAACTGATGATGATGTATATTATGTAGCGGACACACTGGGGTCAAAAGAATTAATTGATTCTCAGCATATACTTCTTATTTATAATGTAGAAGGTTATCTTGATTCACTTAATTATATTGAATCACTTAATGGTAATATCATCGTACCATCGCATAGTGTTGTTACTACAAATATAAGTTCTATTGTAGATTTCAATAGAAAACAAATATATGAAATAATTGATATAATTTTATTATATTTAAAAGATGAACATACAATAGAAGAAGTAACATCACATATATTTGAAAAATATAATCTTAAAATAAGTTATAATAAATATATGCTTATAACATCTACGATAAGAAGTTATCTAGCATATCTATCAAACAAGAAGAAAATAGTAAACTATTTCAAAGATAATAAATTATATTTCAAAAACAATAATTAATTTGCGAAAAATCAAGTTTAAAATGTATTTTAATAAGTAATTTTATAGAACTTTTATCAAGAAAAATATTGCTTTATAAAGCGATATTTTTTTACTTATCAGCATTGACTATCAGAATAATTTTATTTATAATATGATAGAGGTTTTAATATGACAAATATATGTATGAACTGTAATAATAAATTTTATATAAGAAGAAGTATATTAGATTTATTCAATACCAAAAAAGAATATCTTTGTATGAAATGTTATAAAGAAAATCCTCTTAATATTAAATTTGAAGAAATCATTCTTGATAAATATCAGTTGCTTATAGTGAGCATGTTTAATAATAATTTTAAAATTAAAGACTATAATTTATATTTCAATGAATACAACAAGATATTTGAATCACTCATACAAAAAGAAAATTATCATCTTCTATTTTATGATGACATCATAATAAATGATGATACAATTATGGAATTTGATGCCATATCAAAGGCAGTTGAATCAAACATAATACTACTTACTTTCACAAAAAAATAATTGAAATTCTTGATTGAAAAAATGTTGAAAACGCTTTTATAACTTGATATAATTATGGTATAGAAAGGTTGTGATTATTTTGAAAATAGAAGTAACAGGAAAAAACGGATTTAATCCAACAAAAGACATAAAGGAGCAGGCAGAAAAAAAATTAGCGAAATTAAAAGATTTGATTCCTGATTATGATAACACAGTTGCTAGAGTATTGTGTAAGGACTACAAAACATACAAGAAGGTTGAAATTACTATTCCTTCAAAAAAGATTATCTTAAGAGCTGAAGTATCAGCACCTGATATGCGTTCAGCAATCGATGAAGCAACAGATAAATTAGTAACACAAATTAAAAAATATAATTCTAAAGTAAAAGACAAATTAGGAAAAACAAGTCTTAAATATCAAGATGTTGATGAAGTTCGCGGAGAAGTTGTAAGAGACAAGCATTTAAAGCTTGAACCTATCAGCGAAGAAGAAGCAATTGATCAGATGGAATTATTAGGTCATAAATTCTTCGTTTATCTTGATAAAGATACAAAGAAAACCAATGTAATTTATCAAAGAGAAGATGGAAATTACGCAGTAATAGAAACTGAATAATTTATTAAAATTAGGAAGCCATAAATTAATTTTATTGCTTCCTTTTCTTTTGAAAAGAAAATATAATTTGAAATAAAATGCCAATTATTATATAATTAATTTGTGTCGGAGGAAGTATGAATTATAATTGGTATTTATTATTTGGTTATGTAGGCTACCTTGTTATATTATCAATAATATCATTTGCTTTATTCTTAAAAGACAAGAAGATGGCAACAAATGGTGGTGGCCCAGTAAGAATTAAAGAAAAAACGCTTCTTGGTAGTTGTGTTTTTGGTGGAGCAGTCGGTGGTTTTTTAGGCAGAATAGTTGCTCACCACAAGACAAACAAAAAATATTTTTCTTTTACAATCTATGTAAGTTTATTGCTTGAAGCAGCTACATTTGTAGTATTATTGCTACTTGCTGTATTAAAATAGGAGGTTCAAAATGGCAGAAAAAACAGATCTTGAAAAATCTCATTCTAAAGCATCAAATTTCAAACTGACAATGATTGCTTTTCTTGGTGCTATAGGCTTTGCAGCCGTATGGATTGGAGTAGGTTTAATATTAAGAGGAAACTATAATAATACAAACTTTATGCCTTTTGCCTTACCTATCGCAATAGGCGGTGGAGTTTTACTACTTTTATCTTATTTTTTAATAGCGAAATTTACAAGATAATTCTCTAAGTCTTACTTAGAGTTTTATTTTGGCAAAAATTTAATTTTACTTTTTATTTAAATATTTTAATAGAATGTTTTGCAACTCC
>CAKZZJ010000104.1 GCA_937885165.1 uncultured Caryophanales bacterium | reverse complement strand
GTTAAGAAGTGAAAAAACTGTTATTGATATACCAAATATTTAATGATAGAATTAAAATACATTTTTTCACAAATCAACTTAAAGAGGAGGGAAAGTAATATGAATAATAATATAATTATTATAAAAAAGGATGGAACACTTGAAACATTTAATCCTGATAAAATTAAAAAAGCTGTAAGTAAATCTGCCTCAAGAGTACTTGTAGAATTTACTGAAGATGATTTAAATAATATAGTTAATACTGTAGTTTCAAGTATACAGGAAAAAAATTTAGAAAAAGTAACTATCGCTCAAATGCATAATTTTGTCGAAGGTTCTTTAGAAATACATTTCCCAACTGTCGCAAAGAGCTATAGAGATTACCGTAATTATAAACAGGACTTCGTTCATATGCTTGATGAAGTATATACTAAGAGCCAATCTATTATGTATATTGGAGATAAAGAAAATTCAAATACTGATAGTGCCTTAGTTTCTACTAAAAGAAGTCTAATTTATAACCAATTAAATAAAGAATTATACAAAAAATTCTTCTTAAATGTTGAGGAACTTCAGGCAATTAATGATGGTTATATCTATATCCACGATATGAACGCAAGACGTGATACTATGAACTGCTGTTTATTCGATGTTAAGACTGTCTTAACAGGCGGTTTTGAAATGGGTAATATTTGGTATAATGAGCCAAAGAGTCTTGATGTCGCATTTGATGTTATAGGAGATATAGTCTTATCTACTGCTGCCCAACAATATGGCGGATTTACTGTACCTTGTATCGACCAGATATTAGATACTTATGCTGAAAAATCATTTCAAAAATATTATCATAAATATGTTGGTTTAGGTTTAACTAGAGTTAAAGCTAACGAACAGGCAATCGAAGATGTAAGAACTGATTTTAAACAAGGCTGGCAAGGATTAGAATATAAATTCAATACTGTAGGATCATCTAGAGGTGATTATCCATTTATCACTGTAACTTTAGGTCTTGGCACTTCAAGATTTGCAAAAATGTGTACAATCGAATGCCTTAAAGTTAGACGTGGGGGTCAAGGTAAACCAGGAAGAAAACGTCCAGTTTTATTTCCAAAGATTGTCTTCTTATATGATAAAGATTTACACGGCCCTGGCTGTGTAAATGAAGATTTATTTGAAGAAGGCGTTATTTGTTCTTCAAAGACAATGTACCCTGACTGGTTAAGTTTAACTGGTGAAGGTTATATTGCCGATATGTATAAGAAATATGGTGCTGTCATTTCTCCTATGGGATGTCGTGCATTCTTATCTCCATATTATGAAAGAGGCGGTTTCGAACCAGCTGATGAAGATGATAAGCCAGTATATGTAGGTAGGTTTAATTATGGTGCTATATCACTTCACTTGCCGATGATACTTGCTAAAGCTAAAAAGGAATCAAGAGATTTTTATGAAGTATTGGATTATTATTTAAATATGATAAGACATATTCATATAAGAACCCGTGATTATCTTGGCGAAATGCGTGCTTCTACTAACCCACTTGCATATTGTCAAGGTGGCTTCTATGGAGGTAACTTAAATCCAAGAGATAAAATCAAGCCATTACTTAAGGCAGCTACTGCTTCATTTGGTTATACTGCACTAAATGAACTTCAGGAATTATATAATGGCAAGAGCATCGCTGAAGATGGTGAATTCGCACTTGATGTATTAAAACACATCAACAAGAGAATCAAAGAATTCAAAGCTGAAGATGGTATATTATATGCAATTTATGGTACACCTGCTGAAAGCTTATGTGGAACACAAATTACTCAGTTTAGAAAAAAATATGGTATAGTTGAAAATGTATCAGATAGACCTTATGTATCTAATTCTTTCCACTGTCATGTAACTGAAGAAATAACACCAATTGAAAAACAGGATAAAGAAAAAAGATTCTGGGAATTATCAAATGGTGGTAAGATTCAATATGTTAAATATCCTATAGACTATAATGTTGATGCTGTAAAGACATTGATAAGAAGAGCTATGGATATGGGCTTCTATGAGGGTGTAAATCTTTCACTTGCTTATTGTGAAGACTGCGGACACCAAGAATTAGCAATGGATGTATGTCCAAAATGTGGTAGTAGAAACTTAACAAAGATTGAAAGAATGAACGGCTATTTATCATATTCAAGAGTTTCAGGCGATACACGTCTTAATGAAGCTAAGATGGCTGAAATCGCAGAGAGGAAGAGTATGTAGATGAGATATCATAATATTACAAAAGACGATATGCTTAACGGCAGTGGTCTTCGTGTAGTATTATGGGTTGCCGGCTGTGGCCATCATTGTCCAGGATGTCATAATCCTATCACACATGATCCAAATGGTGGTATACCATTTGATGAGGCTGCAAAAGAAGAAATTTATGCCGAACTAAAAAAAGATTATATTTCAGGAATAACTTTTTCAGGTGGAGACCCTCTTCATCCGCTAAATGTTAATGAAATAGGTGAATTTGTCGCTGAAATTAATGCGAAATTCCCAAATAAAACAAAATGGTTATATACAGGCTATACTTGGGAACAAATCT
>CAKZZJ010000103.1 GCA_937885165.1 uncultured Caryophanales bacterium | reverse complement strand
CATAAGTTTATAATTTATATATAATATATATAAATTTCTATAGGGGAAATTTGTTTTTTGTCGTGTTTTTTTATAAAAACACAGGTTTTTGGAGGATATTTAAGTGCGAATTAGAGACCTTAGGTGGCATATTCTTGCTGCAATAATATTAATAATTGCATACGGCGCTGTTACATTATGCTACTATCTTTCTGTAAAAGCAGGAAAGGTTGAAACTTCAATGAAGGCAATCGCACTTGAAGTTTCAAAAGCCAGAAGCGATGAAGCAAGTTCAAAAATAAATAATTATTATGACATATTCGTAAATGATAATACTAATTCAATGGTTAAATTCTTAGACGATGATACTGAAGATGATTTATTATTCGAAGAATGTAAAACCCAATCAAGATTAGTAAATAGATTCAATAATATTGAAGATAAAAAAATACTTATCGCAAGAGATTCAATATTCAATCCTCAGAATACATCTGAAAAAGAAAATTCAAATTTTTATGTTTATTTCCAAAAAGATTATGAAGATACAAAATTAACAGTAAGAATTCTTGCTTCCGAATTCTTCGATTTTGAAAATTATAATATGGTGGTGTTTGATGATACGAATATCGGTAGTATCATCTATTCAAGCTACAACAATACGCAGATACTTAACGCAACGATGTTGTTTGGCGCTAACTATCTTGATTATTTCGTGGATGATACATTAAGCAGAGTCTATACAATAAATGGTGAATCATCAGTTGTAAGCGGAATCAAATTTAATGATTTTAAGATTTATTTAAATTCCCAAGGTAAATTATCAGGAATCTATATTACAACTATCATCTCAACTTCTGATGCCTTACTAGGCAGTGACTGGATAATAACTCAAGCACTAATATCATTTTATGCTGGTGTTATTACTATGGTATTAATGCTAATTTTAATGATTTTTGGTGTAAAAAGGACAAAAGATTTATTAAGAGCTGATAGAAGAAGTTTAAGGAAAAGCAAAGCAATTGCCATAAGAATAAACCCTAGTGGTGAAATTATTTATACAAATGATATTTTTAAAAAGACATTTGGCATAACAGAACTTAAAAACATCAATGAATTAAAAAATGTTAATGGTGATGAAGACATCTTAAAAGATATAAAAGATAACAAAAGTTTTATTTCAAAATTAGTAGATAATGATAATAAGACAAGATATCTAGAATTAGTTTCACTATATATTTCAAATAGTTATTATCTTATGGGTAATGAGGTAACGCTTGATTACGAAAGAAGAGTGCACCTTGAAGAAATGTGTGGTAAAAATGAATTCACACATTGTGACAATAGCTTTATGCTAGAAAATAGATATGAAACATTATTTGAAATATCAACAGGTGATGATATAGCATTTATAGAATATAACATTTATAAATATGATGAAATTATTAGTACTTATGGTCAGACAAATTTCATTGAATTATTAAATGTATATTTGGATTTATTAAGGAATATATACCCGGATAGCGAAATATATCATATAACAAATTCAAAATTTATGGTTATATACTACAACACAGGCACAAATCAAATAACATCTATTGTAGAAAAATCATTAGAACAATTTGAAAAACCCGTTACTGTAAGAGATAATAATATCTATATCAAATCAAAGATTATGATTTATAACTTTAAGAGAGTTAATTTTGATGATAAAGATAAAATATCACTTGATGAAATAAGAAGAAAACTAGATTTAGCTTATATGAATATAAAGAGTATCTCTAGTAAAGATTATGTAATCTATGATAAAACAATGGATAATATAATCGAAGCTATAGATGAAATGGAAAAAGATATTACAATTGGCCTTGAGAATAATGAATTTGAGATGTATTTGCAGCCTCAGTTTGATATTATTGATAACAAGGTTGTTGGAGCTGAAGCACTACTTAGATGGAATAATCCAAAATATAAATCTAAGTCCCCACAGGTATATGTGGAACTTGCTGAACAAAGAGGGCATATGCTTGATATAGGTAGATTTGTTATATCAGAATCATTTAAACTTGCTAAAAAACTCGAACAATACAATATAACAATTTCAGTTAATATTTCTCCTATTCAGCTTTTACAGGCAGGATTTGTCAAATCACTGATAGATGAATTTGACAAAAATGAACTCAAGGATGGTTCCATAGCGATAGAACTTACTGAAACATTATTGATGGAAAATTTTGATTTGATAAAAGATAAATTAAAATTACTTAGAGCTAGAGGCTTTAAGATTCATCTTGATGATTTCCTAACTGGTTATTCATCAATGCTTTATTTGAAGGATTTACCAATAGACACTTTAAAGATTGATAAGAATTTTACAAAGAATGTAGATAGTAACAAAACAAATGAAGCGATTATAAAAGCGATAACTAATTTAGGTTTAAGTTTAAATCTAGGATTGATTGTTGAAGGTGTTGAAACCGTATCACAACGTGATACAATTAAAAAGCTTGGTTGCCGTATTATTCAAGGCTACTTAATTAGCAGACCTGAGCCATTTGATAAGGCTTTAGAGTTAATTAAGAAGTATGATAAGTCGGGAGGTAAAAAATGATATTTTTAAAAATGGAAGATGGTGCTGCTATAACACTTAGTGTTGTTGCAATAATAGTTACAATCGGTTTAGGTATATTGTTTTTCTTCCTGATAAAAAGGAACATCAGAAAAGATAAAGAAGCAAATGATGTTATAATTGATGGCGCCCTACCTAAGAAAACTATGACAAGCGCGATTAAAACATATATCAAGAAGATTGATAAATTCGGTGCTTTATCCCTGATTTATATCGATATTGATGGTTTTGGCGAATTAAATGAAGTCTTCGGTAAAGAAGCCTGTGATGAATTATTAAAAGAAGTTGCAGGAAGAATTTTAAGAAATTTACCATCAAAATCATCATTTTGCCACTATAATGCTGATGAATTTTTAATATTTATCAAGGATGAAGATAATAAAGCAAGAATTGAAAAACTTGAAAATTTACTTATTGATGTTATATCTAACCCATATCAGGTAATGAGTGATGAAAGTATAAGTATTACAGCCTCAGTAGGTTCAGTATCATATCCGATTGCCGGACAGACATATGAAGAACTTATGTCTAATGTTGAACTTACAACATATGTATCTAAACGTAATGGTGGTAATATGTATACTAACTATTATGCATCAATAAAAGCAGAAGAAACAGAAAACTTCACTCACTTTAAAGAAGTTAAGCAGGCTATCAAAAATGGTGAATTTGATTTATATTATCAGCCGATATTTGATCTTAAAAACAGAGTGGTTTATGGCTGTGAGTGTTTGATGCGTTGGATACTTCCTGATGGAAGTTTAAGAAATCCGGCTGAATTCTTAAAGATTTTGGAACAATCAGGAGATATCAAATGGGTAGGAACATGGGGCCTTGAAAAAATGATTAAGGTTCATGACAAAATCCTAGAAGAAAACCCAGCATTTAATCTTAAATTCTCACTTAATTTATCAACTAAACAGTTGATTGATAGTAATTTAGCTAATGACTTTATCGATATTATTAAGAAAACTAATTCAAAGCCTGAAAATTATATGCTTGAAATAACTGATTTTAGAACCTTAGAAAAAATATCAGGTATTAGAACTAACATTCATAAATTAAGAGACTTTGGATTTGTACTTGCTGTAGATGGATTTGTTATCAATGGTCAGTCTGTAGATGATGTAAGAAAATCTCCGGTAGATGTTATTAAATTAGGTAGAGATTTTGTAATGGATATTAGTAATAATTTCAACAAAGAAAAAAATCTTGAAATCTTAGTCAAATACGCTATTGATAATGATAAGATAGTCATAAGCGAAGGTATTGAGACACCTAAAGTTGCATCTTATGTTAAGAGTAACAAAGTATTTTATGGTCAAGGTTACTTATTTAGTAAACCTATAAGTGAAGATGATTTTGTTAAATTTATTGAAGAACGTAAATACAATCATGTCTTCAATGATATTGCTAACTTTGAAGATGAAAATAAAGGTATTTCTTTAAAGAAAGAATCAAACATAATTGAAATAAATGAAGAAAAACCAGAAATCAGTAATGATAAAAAATAACTAGAATTTAAATTTTAAAGAAATGGAGGTAGAAAAGAGAATGAAACATTCAATTTTTCGTAAAATAGTGTTTATATTTCACAAAACTTCTGTAAAAGTAGTTGCGGCAGTTTTGTTATTCTCAACTTCTGCAGCCATTATAACTGCTGTATTCTTAGGGAATGAAGCAGGAACATTTGTTGTAAGGGTTCAAAACACAGACTCTACAAGGTCGATTGCTTTAACTGAAAGTATGGATGCTGACAAATATGAACTCTTGCCTAGATTAAATGCTAAAGGTAAAGATCAAATGACAGATACTTCACCAAGATATTTTTTGGATGCTGATTATAAAACCATCAGAGAAAATTTTTATAATAGTGGTGATGGTGAAGTAGATAAAGATATAACAACATATGAAGTTTATGCTTATAGATTTTATTTAGTTAATAATGGTGAATCAACAGTAGGTGTTGATACAACAATGAAATATTCAAATGTAACAAGAAAAATAGATGATATATTAAGAGTCATGACGTATTATGAATATAATGGAAATCAGGTGGCTCACATCTATCAAAAGGTAGATCAGGAATTTGTTGAATATGAACATTATAATGTTGGGTCAGTTGAATTGTTTTCAGACGAAGGAGAAATCTTTAATATCAGTGGTGATGATAAGATAATTTTAGACTTTGCTGAAGGAAGAAATTATTTAAAATATCTTGTATTAATTTGGCTTGAAGGTGATGATCCTGATAGTTCAAATTATATGCTTGGTGGATCTGTAAGTTTCAATTTAGAATTTAAAGTATCTATGTAAAATTATAGAAAGGGGTAGATGTTTTAATGAAAATATTAAGAAGAAAATTAATATTAAGCTTAATTGCTTTAGCGACTATCATAGTATGTTTAACATCTACTACTTATGCATGGTTTGCTAAAAATGATGTGGCTTATATTAGTTTATTTGAAATAGAAATTGAAAATTATGATGGTTTACTTGTTTCAGTTGATGGTAAATCTTATTCTTCTAGAATACAAAATGATGAATTAAAAAGAGCTATAATAGCAAAAAAAGAAGGACTTGAATATAATGATCCATTACTTACTGAAGCATATATAAAAAATGAATTTGAGAAATTCAGATTTGCTGATGTTACAACTAATGATTTAATTAATTTTAAAGAAGTTGATTCTAAAAACCATAGTGATGGCTTTTATGAATTTAAAGATGCAAGTCAATATCATTATGTTAAATTTGATTTATATTTTCAAGTAGACACTGGTGGATCAAATAAAATTAACAATTATGATTTAATGTTTGTTAATGAAGAAGTTGTTGATATGGTAGATGCTGAAATTTCATATATTAAGAGTGGAATTGTTTCAACTAAAGCAACAACAGAATTTAGTGTATTAGAAAATAATGAATTAAAGACATATAATGCAAATGATGAAATAAGTTTTGATCCAGCTGATGCAATGAGACTTGGGCTTATAAATAAAGATACCGAAGGTATCTTTGTTTATGAACCAAATCAAGGATATTCATCATATGCTTTAGAAAATGGTAGTGGTATATATAATCCAGATTCTAATTTAGCTTTTAAATATTTGAATGCTTATTCAAAATATGGACTTAAACCACTAACAAAAAATGAATCAGACAAATTCGACTATGAGGCTACATATAAGAGTTTTTCAGATGATGTAGTCTTAGGTAGTTTTGAAATAAATAATGGCGAATATAACACTATTAAGCTTGAAGTTTCCATTTGGCTTGAGGGCTTTGATGGTGATTATATATCTGGAGCATCTATGAATCCAGTTAGATGTTACTTCAGTTTTTACAAAAAATTAAAAGAACAGGAGGTGAACTAAAATTTGAAACGACGAATTGGAAAATACATTCTCTTCTCTTGTATGCTGGCAATGACAATTGTGTGTTTAACTTCTACGACTTATGCCTTCGTTATCTTAAATCAATCGGTCGATGTCGAAATGTTTAATTTACAAATCGACATGGGTGATGGACTTATGATATCGCTTGATGGTAATAATTATTCAAATGGTATAACAAATGTGGAATTTAAAGAACAAGTCAAAACCAATACTGGCGTTAATGATTATGAAAATTTAAATCTAGCTCCAGTAACAATAAGACAAAATGGAGGCAAGATTCAATATGATACTAATGGCCATTTAGTGATGGAAAAAGATGGTTTAGTTCCAGTAGCAAATAGTGATGTATTTAGTACTCATGAAATGAAATTGGCTGAAATATATGATTATGTTACAATTGATTTCTATTTCAAAATTGTAGGTAATTATGATAAGACTAAAAATTATAAATTAGTATTATCAAATGAAGATACATTTATTAAAAATAGTAATTCAACTAATGATGGTAAAACTAGTGTCAAACTTGAAAATGAGCTTACAACTTATGAATTAGATTCTACTGGAGCGGTAAATACGGTAAAATACGGCCCTACAGAGACCAATAAATCTATTGAAGTAAATCCAGTAGACGCAATGAGAATGGCTTTTTATCACAATGTATCTGGTGTTAATAAGCCTACTAGCACAGTAGATTTACCTGATGGAAGTACTAAAGAATATGAAATAGTGATTATTGAAAATACATTAGGCTTAGGATCTGCCGCGGTAGAAGGTAGAGGAAATAGTGAGAATGAAAATTATGATGTGAAATGGGATAAGCGTTATAATGCGATGTATACATATTATAATAACTTAAATCCATTCTCAGTATACACTAGTGCTGCAGCAGATGGTGAAGCATTTGATACTACTACTATTTCAGGCCCTGCAAATTCAGGCAATAATCTTGCGAAATTCTTATATGTTACTACAGAAGAAGAATTTGCAAGCATTAAGGTTTCTGCAACTTTCTGGCTTGAAGGTTGGGATGCTGATTATTTTATGGGTATTGATAATGATTATTCTAAATTTGATATTAGGTTAAGATTTGATTTGAAAGAAGTTTAAAATAATATCTAAAAAAATTTAATTCATAAGGTGATTTAATATGCAAAATTTTTCATGGTTTAATCCGACCGAAATAATTTTCGGTAAAGACACAGTGAAAGACCTTGCACCCCGTTTGAAGGCTGACGGTGTTAAAGGTGCTTTGCTTGTTTACGGAGGCAAAGGAACTTTCAAGAGCGGCGCTTATACTCAGGTTACTGACATGCTCAACAAAGCAGGGATAAAATTTTCAGATGTCAATGACATTAAACCTAATCCTAAAATTGATAAAGTTCGTGAAGGAATTGCAAGAGTTAAAGCAGGCGGAATTGATGCTGTAATACCTATCGGAGGAGGAAGCGCATTCGATACGGCAAAAGCAATAGCAGCAGGCTCATCTTATTCGGGAGATGTCTGGGACTTCTTCGAGAAAAAAGCAACAGTTGAAAAAGCCCTTCCGATTTACGGAGTATTAACAGCTTCGGCTTCAGCTAGTGAAGTGAATAAAATTGCCGTAATAAGTAATCCCGAACGTGAAATTAAAACTTCAATGACGAGTGCTTTAATTTATCCGAAAGTCTCAGTTATTGATCCGTCATTCCAAATTACACTCCCTGAAAAACAAACTGTATACGGCGGAATTGATATTATCGCTCATATTTTGGAGAGAGTTCTTGACGGTGATGAAGGCTCGGAGTTAATTGACGATCAGGCTTATGCTTTAATCCGAACAATGATTAGAGTTATTCCCGAATTAATCGAAAAACCTAAAGATTATGATTTACGTGCTGAATATGCTTTAGCCGGTGCGATGGCTCATAACGGATTTTTATCGGTAGGCCGTGCAACACGGGGCGATTTTTCATCACACAGGCTCGGACATACATTAAGTCTTTTGTTCGGAGTAGCTCACGGTGCATCATTGGCTGTAATGATGCCTGCGTGGGCAAGGTATCTTTACGAAGAAAACCCTGTTCCGTTTGCAAGGCTTGGTGAAGAAGTCTTTGAGATTTTTGACGGAACTGATGAGGAAAAAGCACTTGAAGCTATTGAGGCACTCGAAGATTTTTACAAGGATATCAACGCACCTACAACTTTGAGAGAGCTTGGAATTAAAGAGGACGACATCGAAAAAATTGCTGCAAACGCTTCAAGAGGAGAGACGTTCGGAACATTGAAGAAACTTGAGGCTGAGGACGTTTTAGAGATTTACAAACTGGCTTATTAAATTATAGTCATTAATAACCCCTCCGTTTTACTTTAATTGACAGAGGGGTTTGTTAATTTTTATTTCGTTTTAACTTCTACTTCTTCGATTGCTTTTTTCATGTCCGTTGCAAGATCTTTTTCATTGAAACTCTCCCGATTAGGAACGATCATTGCAAATTCGCTGATAACGTCTAACGTTACAGTGCAATCATCAACAGCAAGGCTTAACACATGGCCACCTTTCTCTTTGTTATCTGATACAAAATGCAAATGCCAGCCCGGAGTGTTAAGGCCGTCCATGTAATCAGGGCAATATAAAGCTACAACAGTTCCGTCAATATTCTCGTACGAAAATTCACGTTGATCCTTTTTCAAGGCTTCATCAAGATGTTTATACGGTTCTTTTTGGGCTAATTCACTGCGAACTGTGATTGATGACATGCGCCCTTTTATTTTCGCCATGTAAAATTGATTTCGGCCGTTCTCTTTTGCTGTTGCTGTCAAAAAGTCCTTCAAGTCCTCGATTGCAGCCTTTGAAACATGTTCCTTCGTAACGTCAGAATCAAAGAACGTAACATTAGCAAAAGGTACTGTTTCATTGTCCGCAGCAACTTTTACGCTTCCGTCATAGAGTGCCTGATAAACTTCTCCGTCAAGAATTATCATTTCACCGTTGACCGATTGAAAAGTTCCTATGCCTATATCACCGTAATTTTTCAGTTCTTTAACAGTGATTACGCCGTCATATTCACCTTGCATAAGCGATTGAAGCAAAGCAACCTGAAATAATTTGTCATCAAGACTATCAGCTTGAGACGAAACAACAGGAACAATAATTAACGAGGCTATTAACAACATAAGCAATAATTTTTTCATTATTAATATCTCCTTAAATATTAATTTTATTGACGAATTATAGCAAAATTATTTTCTTTTTCCTTTAGTGAGAAATAACCACCCTTGCCATAATCCGAACGCCGTTATTAAAATCATCGCAAGCAACGAAATTAAAACGCCGAAATTTTTTTCACTCAGCCAATTCATAACCCATACTCCTAAAAATGCGTAACCTGCTACAACCAATCCTGCCGATAAAACTTTTCCGAACATAAACACATCTTTCAAATTATTCAGCTTCATTAAAATCTCACTCCCAAAATTTTTTTGTTCCTGCAATGCCGTTTTTTCTGGGAAAATTTTTAGGGCATTCGGAAATTTTTTTCCATGTAACAATACATTTTGATTCACCGCCGTAAAAATTTATTTCGGGTTTACTCAGTCCGAGAATTTTCCATTTGTTATTCACCTCCGAAATTTCCTCGTGAACTTTTTCGCCCTTAAACGTCAAAATTTTTCCTCCGACTTTCACTAACGGTGATAACAATTCCGCCGTAACTCCTGCTGAAGCTATTGCCCTTGCTCCTGCCAAATCAAATTCTTCACGATGTAATAACGAAAATTCTTCGCTTCGTGAACAAATTATATTTACGTTTGAAATTTCAAGAGCTTCAACGATATTTTTCATGGCCGTACATTTTTTGTTAATGCTGTCGATTAAAGTTACTTCAATATCAGGACGGTATACAGCCCACACAATGCCGGGCAAACCTCCTCCGCTTCCGACATCAATAATTTTTCCCGATTTCGGCAAAAAATTCAATGAAGGCTCGCAATCCAAAATTTGAAGATTAAAAATTTCTTCAGAGCCTCTTGTCCCTGTGAGCCTCGCGATTTTGCATTCGTCCAAAAGTTCGGCGTATTTATATAACGTGGATTTTTGAGGGTTCATAGCGATCCTCTTGAGGGTGTTTATTTTTCGGATAACCTAAGGGAATTATTGTGAAGGCTTTGAAGTTTTCAGGAAGTCCGAGAATTTTTCCGACATCTTCCATTCTGTCTTCAAAAGGAGCTATCCCTAACATTACAGCTCCCAGCCCTAACGCTTCAGTTTCGAGCAAAATATTTTCAGTTGCTATTGCCATATCAATATGAACCATTTGAGGAACAGCGAGATTATCAGTTCGGTAGCACGGCACTATAACAACAGGAGCATTTTTTGCAGGAGTTGCATATGGAGTAACCGTTGATAATTTTTCGATGATATTTTTGTCAGTAGTAACGAAAAATTCCCAAGGCTGTTGATTTACTGCTGAAGGAGCGGCCATTGCGGCTCGTAAAATTTTAACGATTAATCCGTTCTCAATTTTTTTTTCTTCAAACTGTCTCACACTGACACGTGAAAAAATTGCGTCCATAGAAATTTCAGTCTCCTTTGTAAAAATTTTTGTTTTTAATTCTATATCGTGATGGTGAACTACCGCCAATTATAGAAGTAGCGGCTTCCTAATTCAACGAGGTCTGCGCTCCAACTT
>CAKZZJ010000102.1 GCA_937885165.1 uncultured Caryophanales bacterium | reverse complement strand
CTTAAATTTTCTACTTCCAGCAAGGCCATAATATTAAAGAAGATTTAAAAAGGGTGATATATTATGGCCTTGCTGGAAGTAGAAAATTTAAGATTTAAATATAAAGATGAAGAATTATTCAACAGCGTTAATTTCAGAATACTAGAAAATGATCATATTGTCATTTTAGGTGATAATGGCACAGGTAAAACTACTTTTTTAAATATAATCTGTTCTAAATTATCTCAGGATAGTGGCATAGTTAGATGGTTGAATAATGTTACATATTCATATCTAGATCAGCATCTTGATATAAAAGATGATATAACAATAAATGAATATTTATTGAAAAGTTATGAAAAATTATTTGATATCGAAAAAAAGATGAATGAATATTATAATCTTGCAGCTACATCTTCAGTAGATAAGATGGATAGATTCTTAGAATATGCAAATAGTTTATCACTTGAACTTGAGAAAAATGATTTTTATAATATTGATGCCAAAATTAAAAATGTATTAGTTGGTCTAGGCTTAATTGAATATGATCTAGATACTAAATTAAAAATATTATCAAGTGGAACTAAAATGAAAGTATTTTTAGCTAAAATGCTTTTAGATAGCGCAGATGTATTAATACTAGATGAGCCTACTAATTTTTTGGATGAAGCTCATATTGATTTTTTGATTTCATATCTTAAAAATTATAAAAAACAATTTGTTGTAGTATCTCATGATGAAAAATTCGTAAAACCAATTGCGAGAGTAATCTACAACCTAAAAAATAAAGAATTAATTAGATATAATATGGATTATGACCATTATCTTATAGAAAAAGAAGTAAGAGAAGACAATTATAAAAAAGCATATAATAAACAGCAGGATTATATCAAAAAAACAAATGAATTTATCGCCAAGAATATTGTGAGGGCTACAACCACAAAAAGGGCTCAGTCAAGGCGTAAAATGCTTGAGAAGATTAAGGTTTTAGAAAAACCGAAAGAAGATGAAGTATTAGATATTAAATTCCCTTTTTCTACCAATTTAGGCCAGGATGTACTTTTTCTTGATGATTTAAAAGTAGGATATGGAAATAAGGTTGTATTAAATCATATTACATTCCTATTAGAACATAACAAGAAGGTTGCGATACTTGGAAAAAACGGCATAGGAAAAACCACGATAATAAAGACTATTATGGATGTCATTCCTAAACTTGGTGGATCATATAAATGGACTGATTCAAGTATGATTAATTATTTTAAGCAAGAAGAAACATTTGATGATAATCTAAATGCGATTAATTATTTAAGATATTATTATCATTTAAAGACAGATGGAGAATTAAGAAGTGTGCTTGCTAAATTTGGCATCAAGGGAGAACTTGCAATTAAGCCAATATCTGAATTATCAGGAGGAGAGCAGACAAGAGTAAGATTAGCACTGATGAGTATGAATAAATCAAACATATTAGTTCTAGATGAGCCTACTAACCACCTTGATATGAATACTAAAGCCTATTTATGGCAAGCAATATATGATTTTCCAGGTTCAGTTATATTAGTAACTCATGAAGATGATTTTTATGATGGTTTAGTTGATATTGTTTTAAATTTTGAATAAAAAAATTGGCATTAGATAGTTAACTATAGAAAACTATTTAATGCCTTTTTAATTGAAATTAAATTCTTAGATACTATTTATTGCATCTTCTACAACATTTATATCAATATCTAATAATCTTGCAATGTCTTCTTTTGCAAAACTATTTTTATATAGTGATAATATGTTTTTTCTTTCTTTTTTAGCTTCACCTTTGGCTTCACCTCTAGCTTCACCTTCAGCTAATCCTTCTGCTCTACCTTCAGCTAACCCTTCAGCTAATCCTTCAGCTCTAGCTGAACCCATATCAAAATCATATAATAATTCACTTATTTGTTCTTGTAAGGCTGCCAGTCTTTCACCTTC
>CAKZZJ010000101.1 GCA_937885165.1 uncultured Caryophanales bacterium | reverse complement strand
GATAAATTAAATGAATGTATAAATATAATTAATAATTTTAAAAAAATATAAATATATCTAATTATCAATTATTTTCATAATTACAATACTTCTTTTCTTTTTGAAATGTTATAACATAAATTAAATTTTAATTATCTGACCTATTATAACCATTTTTCATATGCATAGATGAGACTTTTAAAACCTGAGCTAAAGTTTTATCCGTTTCAGCTTTACCCATAGTGCATATTTCTTCATTTGCTTTAACAAGTAATTTAGTATCTTTTTCTTCTATAAATTTCTTATCATATTTATTTATTAATCTTTGTCCTTCAGCAAGTGTTTTACCTTGGTATCTTTCTATAATTTGTATTGAAGATCCATACCAAGGATCAGCAAGTGCGCCAATTAATCTTGATGCCCAGTAGAAATTATTAGAATCTACTCTTAATGTTGTATTTTTAATATATGCTGGCATATCACCTACATTAGTATATATCGGAAGTATGGTATTAAATGCATTAGAACCAAAACAAATCCATTCTAATGCTTTAATATCATCTGGCATATATCCTCTTATTTGTAATATAGCCATAACTCCAGTTCTATTTATACCTATAGAACGATACATTCCTTTTTTATCACCTTTTGAATAAGGATTATATTCTGTACCCTGAAAGTATGATGATAATATATATTTTACTTCATCTACTCCTATTTTTCTTTCTGGCACTAATGACCAAGGTATATCATCTGATTCTGGTGTAAAATCAGCATCATTGCCATCCCACTTATAAGTTCTAGGATTAAAATATCTTGCCATATACCACGCTCTAGGCGTGTTATATACATGATCTTGGTCTGTATGAGAACCAAATATCTTTCTTGGATTAAATATACCATCAGTATTGCAATCTAAATGATTATCTTTAATAAATTCTTTTAAATCTTTAGAACATATATTTTCTTTTTCTTTTCCGAATGCATCATCTAAATCAAATGTATCAAGTCCAAACTGATTAGGCATTATAACATATTCTTCATCTTTTACTCTTCTTGCGATAAAATGATGTCCACCTATAGTTTCTAGCCACCATATCTCATTTTCATCAGAAAATGCTATACCATTAGCTTCATATGTCCCATATTTTTCAAGCAATGAACCAAGACGTATAACTCCTTCTCTTGCTGTAGATATATAAGGTAATACTAATACTACTAAATCTTCTTCACCTATTCCCCATGGAGTTTTCTTATCTTTACCTATAACATATGGATCAGCACCAACTACTCGCATATTTGATGTGATGGTTTCTGTAGCTGTCATAGCTACATTCTTTTCATTAATTCCATTAGCTGCCCAAATTCCATGTTCTAGATTTACGCTTGGTGTAGATGTATATCTATATGCTTTTTCAGGTAACTCTATTTCTAGATGTCCTATCTTACTTTTATATTTCTTAGGTGATTTTTTAGGATCTACTACTATTAGTTTTTTCTCATCAAATCCACCATCATCATTTCTAGCTATCATAGTTGAACCATCATAGCTTGCTTTTTTACCTACTAATATTGTTGTACATGGCATAAATATCTATTTCCTTTCTTATTAAAACAATTTAATTATTTATTCAATTGATTATTTTAGCATAGTTGAATTATTAATTAAACTTTTAATTTTTGTTTTTGTAAAGTTAGACACTTTATGCAAAGTGGCTCATTGAAAACACTTATTTGTTTACAACTTCTTTACCTTCTGTAAGCAAGAATGGTGGGACTGGAGAATGCAGTAAAATGGATGAAATTTCAGAAAATTCGTTGTCACTAGTGGTTACTAATAATTATAGTAGAAGCAACATCGGAGCATATTCGAGTAACAAATATAACATAAATAGATGCGGAGAATCTAACCCTGATTCTGAATACGTTGAATTCAAATTTACAATGATTGGGTATGGTACAATCGAATTTAAATCCATAAATACTCAGGGAAATTCAAGGTATGTATCCATAAAAATTTTTAATGACGAAGTTTTAATTTTAACTGATAATGTTGCATCAAGTAGTGGCGTTGATAAAAAATATGATTTAGAAGAAAACGGCACGTATAAAGTAAGATTTTATGGGACAAGTACTATGACAAGCAATACCTCTTTTGAATCTTTAACTATTATATATATATATTGAAAAACCAACATATTTAATTTAGTTAACTAGGTGCAAAATTGATAAAGCTTTTATCATTTTGCACCTTTTTTAAAATACTACGGCTTACACTATATTTTAGGTTCAAAACATATTTTTACACTTTTTTAGTTTTCTATACTTGTCGTTGTAAAAGGAGTTGGTACAGTTAATCTATCATATATTAAAAAAAAGGTAGAAAAATTCAATAATTTATATCTACATAATTAAAACATTAAATTAAAAAGAGACAGGAACAATAATTTGTATCCAGGGTCCTTAATGCCAAATATTTTCCTGCCACTTTATATCTGTAATTATCACATATTTTCAAAAGCAAAACTTATGAAACATTAACAGTATATTCCCTTATAGTATATGTACCATATTTTACAATAACAGTATGTTCGCCACTTGTTAATCCTGATATAACTCCACCATCAATTGTTGATGCTGTATTAGAACCATCAATATATACATAATAGTCTGATGTAATAGCAAAAGCACTACCTGATGTTGGTGTTAGTGATACAGATGTAATTTTGATTGTTCCTGAATCTGCATTTTCTTCATCAAACGTTGCTGAGATTGAAGTTACAGTTGAAGGCTTAATTTTATTATCTTGTATTGTTAGTGAAGTAAAAGATACATTACTTTCTTGTGTTGAATCACCATAAAATCTCAATTGATAAGTATCCGATTCACTTAATAAATACTCTTTTTCTACACCTTTTACAGCAATTCTTTCGGTTGACTGTACAATGTTATTCTTTAAAAGCTTAATTGTGACATATTTTTTATCACTTTGTGTTGTCAATCCAGTAATTGTTAATTTGCCGCTTCCGTTCGTAGTGAAACTAATTTCGATATACTCATCCGGATTTGTAGATTTTACATTGATATATTTATTTGATGAGTATTTAATACTATTTGTAGAATAATGATTAGTTATATTAATTGTCAAACTAGAATTAGTACTAGTATCCGTGACTGTACATGTATCAGACCCCCCATTTTTATTTACTTCTGGAAGTGTTGTTGAAAAAGCATATGTGTTTGTTATTGTTGCCTCATATGTATCATACCACTTTGCATAAAGTGTAATATCAGCTGTCAAAATCGTATCATTTTCAAAATCCCACGCATTAGTTAATCCTTGTTCTTTGTACCATCCACCAAATGCATAGCCATCTCTAGTTGGATCTGTTGGTTTTGTAATTGTTTCTCCTACTTCTAATCCCGTATATGTACCTGAAGGATTATATTCAGGTGCATCTGTATAATTCAAATTAAAGCTAACATCATGCGTTAAAGCAGTACCTTCTTCTACCCATTTTGCGTATAAATTAATTGTCGCACCATCAGTAGAAGTAAGATTGGTTACTGCCCCATTTTGATAAGTTGTACCGGTTCCATCAACTTCTGTATTCCAACCGGCAAATGTATATCCATCTTTTGTAAAAGAATTAGTTGATAATGCCTTTTCATCATCATATTCTCTTGACTGATTACTCATAGAACCAGTGCCTCCATTTGCGTTAAATACTACAGTATATGATATAGCTTCCCATTGGGCTGTATACGTAACATTTGCTACAACACTTTCGCTTGCCATATTACTTTGTGAAATTGTGTTTTCGGTATTTCCTTTCTTCCACCCATTGAAATTATATCCTAACTTAATTGGTTCTGGAATACTTGTTAATGTTGAACTAGGAGAATATTTTTGAATGATGCTAGTAGTTGATTCATTATATGCTCCACCATTCAAATCATAAGTTACTGAATACTTTACCTCCTTTAAATTTATAGCTCCTATCCACAAACTACTACTTTGTGAGCCAAAATAATAAATACCTGCATCAGTTGATTCAATAACAATTTCAAAGCAAGTGATAGTTGAAGAATTGCCTGTTGCATATTTTGTTAATAGGTTATTAGTTTTATCTATTGAATTTTTACTCAAGAATACATTTCTTGTATCACTACCGTTGTTTGAAGTAGCGTATATTTGTAGTGTTATATTTGAAGTTATATTACTCAAATCTATTTTAACACCTGCAGTGTCAGCTTTTGACTCTCCTCCTGTACTAAATGCTTTAGTAATTGTAAAGTTGTTATCAAGATAATTTACTGCATTATAGTTAACACTTTGTAATCCGCCTTTACTCTTTGAGACCCACAAATAAACAAAGTCAGATACTTGAATTTCTTTTACTGAATCATCACTTGGATTAGTAATAGTTATATTAGAGAATGTAGTAGTTTCGTACATATATGCAAATTTAGCATATAATGTTAGATTACCAATGTTCGTATCATTAGGCGTTTTTTCTATTTTGTTGCTGAATACATAAGGACTTCCATTGGTTCCTTCACCAGTTCTATTTTTAAACCACCCCATAAATACATAATCAGCTTTAGTTGCATTTTCAAATGTATATTGAGCTTCAATTGTGTATGATGAAACAGCTTGGTTTGGATTTTCTGCATCATTATCAAGAACATATGTAATACTATAGTTTATGGCTGTTTTCTTTGCAAACAAATCAATTTGCTCAATTACAGTGTATGTTTCAAAATTCCATTGATTTTCTAGCTCAGCCTCTTTATACCATGTAATATCATACCCTGTGATTGAATAATTTGCTTCATCTACAGTCGTCCCATCTTCTACGTGAACTTCTGCCACTTTTTGATTACCATCATAGAATGATACAGTATGCAACATTACTTCGCTCCAAACCGCATATAAAATAATAGTTTCACCTTGCTCAGAAGATAAATTTGATATTTCATCTTCATCAGAATATATTATCTCGATGGCATTATCAGTTAAAGCCCATCCCAAGAAATGCATAGTTCCATTCTCAAAGGCATTTTTTGGTAGTTTAACTTCTTCATCATATTCGCACTCTAAAGTTGTCATTTCACCAGTATATGATTCGGCATTTGCATCGAATACTATATTATAAGTAATTGGTGTATAAACTGCTTTTAAAGTAATTGAACCAGCGACTTCATAATTTTCAAAATCAAATGGATCTTCTCCTAAATACCATACAGGATTTTTATATCCTTCTTTTGCAGGATCAACTGGTTTTGTAACCTTATCATTCAAATGTAGTTCTTGTGAAGAGACATTACTCCCTCCATTAGCATCAAATGAAACAAGAACTTCACTAATACTTACCGCAACATTTGTAAAACTTAATGTTTTATTTCCGTTATCAGCAGTGGTAAATAAAAAATATTTAACGTTAGATAATCCATCTATTTCAACATTTTCAGCGATTTTTACTATTGTTTGAGTACCATCACCATTATTTTTAATTAAAGATGCACTAACCTTATCATTAACTTGATCTACTTCAAAATATATACCAAAAGTTGTTCCATTGGTTGGCGTATATTGCTGAACTGGCGCATTAGTACTTCCACCATTAATTCTGTAATTAATAATGTTGTTTTCCCATCTAATACCAAACACTTCGTTTTCACTACGAGAACTGCTATCTCCAAAAATTTGTAAGAATGTCCACCCACTACCGCCATTTGATGTAGTAACATCGACATAGCCTCTTATTATAGCAGCTTTTTCATAATTGCCAAAATATACTTGTGCTTTGACAGAACCATTGTTGTCGCTACTTTCTCCAGATGCGACGTCTATAAGAGCCATTTTATTATTTGATATTTCATATGAATAATTTTCTGCATTGGCACTGCCTTTTGTAGTAACACTATAATAAATTCCATTTTCATCTTTTTCTCTAAATAGTGGAACATTAAATGATGAAATGAATTCTTCATTCAAAACGAGCGTTGAATTATCTTGACTACCTTTCAAGAAATTATCGTAATATGATAGAATCTCCCATCTTGCAGTTAGTTCATATCCTTGTGTTATTCCCATTGCAAAGTCAAAAGCATTATTTGCTTCACTTTCAAACCATCCAACTAACTTATATCCTTCTTTTGTTACCTCTGGGTTCACAACAACATTACCAAAGCCAACTGTTTGAGATGCAAGTGAATCATCTGTAAATTCACCACCATTAGCAACAAATGTAACTGTATATTGTTTTAATGTTTTTGTGAATACTGCATAATAACATGCACCTCCAGATGCAGCTGCAGGAATGCTTTCAAGGACTTCCCCATCAGCAGTTAAAGACCACCCAGCAAATTCGTATTCATATTGTTGATTAGCATCTTTAGATGGAGTTCCATCATATGACGGAGTATCACCTATTTTAACATTTGTATATGATTCACTACCATCTATATTCCAAGTGATTGTTACTATATCATTATCAATCCAGATAGCAAATAAAGTTATTTCATAATCTATTGCATTTGAAATCATTTGACTTGTCAACGTTGATATTTCAATTGCAAATGGTTCATCATTTGCAGCGAACCCCCATCCACTAAATTTTTTATTTTCAGGCGCTTCAAATGCATTCTCCAACTCAATTATGGTGTTTATATTTGCATTTATATCATCAATTTCTCCAGATCCACCATTGCTATCAAATTTAATCGTATAATTTGCTAATTCCCATGTAGCTGTATAAGTTCTATTACCTGTTGAACCTTTTGCAATAACCACTTCTTTAGATGAATCTTCTATACTAGTTCCTGTCCACCCCATAAAATCGTGTCCATATTTAGTAGGATTATTTAATGTAAATGTATTTGTTTCTACATCATATTCAGATGGGTTATCATTAACGACAGCACCGGTTAAACCTTCATAAGAAATTGTATAAATAAGTTTTTCCCACACTGCAATCAATTCTAAATCACTTCTAACTACACTATCAAAATCAAACACTTCATTACCGCTATACCAATTAATAAATTCATATCCATCTCTAATTGGATCTGATTCAGGTCTTGTAGCCTTTTCACCAATTGAAACTTGCTGTGAAGCAATTGCTGGTGCGTTTTCATATCCTAAATCAAACGAAACAGTATTTGGAGTATTCTTAATTAAATTAAAAGCAAAGAAGTTTATAGCATTTGAGGTTTCCAATCTATATATTAAACCACCATATAATGAAACTTGGTGTGGAGAGTCAGATGAATATGCTTCAATTTTATCAGAAGGTTTAGCTGTACTATCCTTAGCTACTAAAGTATATAATGTATTTACTCCGTCTCCGTCTTTAATTATTATATTCCTAGCACTTCCAGATGAATTTGTTATTGCATATATTTGTAGCAATATCTCAAGATTAGTGTTTACTGATGTTAAATCAATATAAATATATCTATTGGTTCCACCACTCCTTAGTCTAATAGTTGGAGTTCTTTCTATTCCGTCAACATCTAAATACTTCTTTAAAGATGAAGTATCATAAGACCAATTATAACTTCCATTTGCAACTATAATGTAATCGCCAACACTTACTGACTCATTGGTTGATGAAGGAACTGATGAAGTAGTGAATGTGACAGTAGTATTGACAAATTCAGTAATCTCTTTCCAGCCAGCATATAAGTTCAATGCAGAAGTAATATTAGTGTTTGCAAAATCAAATTTAGTTGTTGATCCTGAAAGATACCAACCTAAGAAATTATATCCATCTTTTGTTGGATTTGTTGATGGAACACTAACTTTTGCACCATATACAATTTCTTGCATTACATAAGCCTCAGTATCTGATTGTTCTTTATAAAATGATATAACATATACTTCAGCTTGCCAACGGGCATAAAGATCAACATCTTTTTTTATCTCCATTGTGAAATCAAATTCATCAGTCGCATTCTTTTCATACCAACCCAAGAATGAATTTCCTTCTTTTTCAGGATCTGCTGCTGCAACTGCTGTTTCGGCATAATTAATTGTTTGTGTAGATAACGCTATAGTAGCTGTTTCATCCTGATAGAATGATACTTTAAATGTTAATTTATTCCATTTAGCGTGTAGTGTGATATCTTCTATTATTTCTGTTTCAAAATTGAATTCAGTTTCAAGTTCTGCTGTTGTAAACCAACCATCAAACATACATCCTTCTTTTGTAGGATTATTAGGTTTTTCAACTGTATTTCCTTCAATGACAGTCTTTGACTCAACCTCGCTACCACCATGCGTGTCAAATAATACTTCAAAAGAAGTTACAGTTGATGCATCAATCCAATGAGCCTCAAGAGTTATATCTTCATTTACTGCAGCATCAAAATTATATTTTTCACTTGCTTCTAAAAGATACCAGCCATCAAAAATGAATCCATTCTTCTTAGGATCTGATTCAGGAGCAGAAACTTTACTTCCAACCTCTACTCTAACAACATTGGCCTCAGTTTCATTTTTAGCATCAAATGTTACTGCCTTTGTCTCTTGCCATACAGCATATAATGTAACATCACTATAAATAGCTGAGCCAGCTACAACTAATATGTTTGTTTGTACATTTAAAGTCCAGCCCTTGAATACTAGATTTGTAGTTGTAAGTGTTGGAAGTTCGCTTGGTAATGTTAATACATTACTTAATGCCTCTGGTGCTTCACCATGACCATTTGTATCATAAGTTACTGTATATTTAACAGCTTTAGCAATACTTACTGCATAAAAATCAATGTTATTTCCTGCAGCCCCTAAATAGTATAAGTGACCGCCATCAACTTCAAACCTATATGATTTAGCAGACGTTCCAATTAAATTAATAACATTCTTTGTTTTGTCAAATGAATCTTGAGATAAGAACATCGGTCTTGTCTCACTACTATTTGGATTTGCCACCCAAATGATTAATGCAACTTTATCAACATGCTTAGTTAAATCAATTATAAACACGTTAGCTGTCGCTGTTGATTCTTTGATTCTGATACCTTTATTAGCCGACTTTTCTTTTCCAAGATAATCATAATAAGTAACTGCGACGTCATCTTTACTTGTTCCATCACTAATAGTTACAAAATTACTATTATCTAATTTTTGAGTTTTTTTGCTTGCTAAAGTTATTGTGTCATAAATACCCGTTTCATAATATGAAATGAATTTTGCATATAAATTTAAATCTTCTTTTACTTCTACATCAAAATCATAAGCTGTAGTTGAATCAATAAGATACCAGCCATCAAAGATATAATCTGCCTTAGTTGGTTCTGTTGTTGGTGCAGATACTTTATCATTATAATTAACACTTACTGCATCACCAAATAATTCATCATCAACATAGAATTTAACTTCAAGAACTTTTACAGACCATTTAGCTTTAACAACTAAATCTTTTACTACTAATGTTTCATTAGTGAATTCAGTATCTAATACAAACCATCCTTCAAATGTAAATCCTTCTTTTGTTGGTACAATATTTGATAAATCAAGTGTACCACCAACCATTACATTTTCCTTAACTACATTATCTGTATTTTCATCTACCATACCACCATCAAGATCTAATGTGACATCAGTATATTCAACACCTTCTATTTTTTCCCATATGGCGTATAGTGTTAATTCTTCTATTACTTCATTACTGAAGTCATATTCTGTAGTACCATCTTTTTCATCACTATAACCAACAAATGTATAGCCTTGTCTTTCTGGATTTGTAGTTATGCTAGATGCTTCAAAAGCATCACCATAATCAACTTCAAATTCAAGTTCATCTGTATCATCCCAAGAACCTTCATTTGCATTAACTTTAACAATAATTACTTTTCTTGAAATAGATGCATAATATGTCTTTGTTATAGCTGGTATAACACTTATATCTTCAACTACGATATCAGTACTTATAATCCAGCCATTAAATACATATCCTTCACCGATAATTTCTTCATCAGGTTCGGTATAATCATCAAGTGCTTCTTCTGTTATACCATATTCTGTATTAGTATATATTACAAAATATGCATCTCCATCATCTTCATGAATCTTAAATGAAATTGTAATAGTTTCTGCAAAATATGCATAAATTGTTACTGCATCATTTTCCATAATGCCAATAACATCTGAAGCATTTTCTAATGAAAGTTTATTATTATCTTCATCTAAGATATACCAATAGATGAAATCATAACCTTCTTTTGTAGGAGTAGGAAGTAATGAGAATGCATTAAATTCTTCATCAGTATCTAAGACTTCATCTCCATCTTTATAAATAACTTTATATAATTTATCTTTTGTAGTTACTTCAATAACCAAATGCTTTGTAACTACTTCTTCTAAATCTACATCATTTCCATCTAATGTTTTATATGTATAAACTTTATCATCTTCTTCAATTGATGATAATACTTCACCAAGTTTCTGACCTTCAAATGCGAATATTGGTTCATATTCATCATCTTCTTTTAATTCGATGACATTAACATCACTAAATTCAATATTAACGCTTAAATTAGATAATGTTAAACCAGTACCACCTTTTCTACCTATGTAGAATACCATGTAATCATCTACTTCAAATTCTAATGTACCTTCAGTAATTGATTTATTAGATGAAGTAAGGCTATCAGATAATTTTTGTTCTAAATCACCATTTCCTGAATAAGAAGCTATTAGTAATTGAGCACTCTTAGTTTCATCAGTAGTATTGATGCTTAAATCAAATTTAAATGTAACTTTTGATTTAAATGGCACAACTACCATAACATATTTTGTAGGACCATTATCAGTAAATGATATACTATTGCCAAATGTTATAGAACCATTAGATACCGTAAGATCAGAACTAAATCCATCAGTTGTAGCATCTACTAAAGTATATGTGTCTTTTGCGTAATAACCATATAAATCTATATCTTCAGTAGCAGTAAATGTTGAATCATGATATCTTTGATTCATATCAAACCAAGCAAAGAATGTGTATCCTTCTTTAGTTGGCGCTACAATAGATACTTCTGAATCTTTTTCTATAGTTATCTCATCTAATTTTTCACCAGCTTTATATGAATTTGTTTCTTCATCAAAATCTAATACATATAAATTGATAACAACATTTTCTACTACTGGTGTAGGTGTTGTATTTTGATTCCAGTGAGCTGTAAGAGTTAAATCAGATGTAACTAGAGTATCAAAATCAAAGGAAGTGGTTGCATTCCCATTAAACCAACCATCAAATGTATATCCTTCTTTTGTTGGATCTTCTGGTTTAGTAACT
>CAKZZJ010000100.1 GCA_937885165.1 uncultured Caryophanales bacterium | reverse complement strand
TATTAAATGAATTACATATCAAAAAACTGATTTATAAATCAGAAAATGGTACAGATTTTAGTATTAGAATAAAAGAATGCATGAACTTTTTAGGTGGAAGTGAAGATACAATAGGCGGTGTTACTTATAACCCTAATATGCCAACAGAAGAATGTTTCACATCTCCTGATAAAGATAGTGCTCAAGGTATTGTTATGGCAACAAAACCATTATCAGTTATGGGTAGAGTTGTTAAAGACTTTGGCTTTAAATTTGAAAATGGAAAAGTAATAGAAGTTATAGCCAAAGATGAAAACACAAAAAAAACATTAGAAGAACTTATTAATATGGATGCTGGTGCATCACGTTTGGGTGAGGTGGCTTTAGTGCCATTTGACTCACCTATTAACGAGACAAATATCTTATTTTTTGATACGCTTTATGATGAAAATGCATGTTGTCATTTAGCACTTGGTGAAGCATTTGATGAATGCATCAAGGATTATCAAAAGCTAACCGAAGAAGAAATTAAAAAAGTTGATTTAAATGAATCAATTATTCATGTTGATTTCATGATTGGATCAAGAGATTTAAATATTAAAGCAATCACATATGATGATAAAGAAATACAAATATTTAAAGATGGAAACTGGGCGATATAATTATGGTTATCAAAGGGAATATAATTTCAGCAGATAGATTTGGTGAAATTAGAATTATAAAAAACGGATATATTGTAATAAAGGATGAAAAAATAGCTAATTTATCCGATATTTTGCCTTTTGAATATAAAGATGATGAATTAATTGATTATGGTAATAAATTAATATTTCAGGCATTTTCAGATATGCATTTGCACGCACCTCAGTTCCCTATGCTTGGTATGGGATATGATTTAGAATTATTGGATTGGCTAAATACTTATACATTCCCTACTGAAGCTAAATTTTCTAATGTGGAATATGCAAAAAAAACCTATAAAGTTTTAGCAAAAGAATTGATAAAAAATGGTACTACAAGAGTAGCAATGTTCTCATCACTTCATAAAGATTCCACATTAATTTTAATGGATGAACTTGATAAAGCAGGAATAAGCGGATATGTAGGGAAAGTTAATATGGATAGAAATGGCGGAGTTGATTTAGAAGAAGATACTGATGATTCAATTAATGATACAATTGACTGGATTAAAAAATCTAATTTTAAAAATATCAGGCCAATAATAACACCAAGATTTATTCCATCATGTACACCGAAATTGCTTAAGGCTTTAGGTGAAATTGCAGAAAAATATGATTTGAAAATTCAGTCACATTTATCTGAAAACATAAGTGAAATTAATCTTGTCAAGAGTCTAGAAAATGTAACAGAATATTATAAAGCTTATGAAAAATATGGTCTTTGGAACAATAAGACACTTATGGCTCACTGTGTACATTCATCAGAAGAAGAAATTAAATCACTTAGGGATAATGGTGTATATGTAGTACACTGTGCTTCAAGCAATAATAATCTAACATCAGGCTATGCGAGAATAAGATATCTTTTAAATAATGGTGTTAAAGTTGTACTAGGAAGTGATATTGCTGCAGGTGATAAATTATCAATGTTTGATAATGTTGTTGAAACTATTAAAGCATCAAAAGCTAGAGTAATCATTGGGGATAATTTAGCATTTTTAACACCTGAAGAAGCATTTTATCTTGCTACAAGTGCAGCGAATGAATTTTTTGGTGAAAAACCAGGATTTGCAGTAGGCAATAAATTTAATGCGATAGTTTTAGATGATTCAGATTTACTTAATACAGAAAAATTATCTATAAAAGAAAGATTTGAAAGAATGTTTTATCTAAGAGAAGAAGATGCGATAAAAGTAGTATATTCAAACGGTAAAGCAGTTTATAATTCTAAAAATTAAAAAATATAATAAATGTGAAATTTATTATGTTCCAATCAAATTTGGACTTAAATTTTACATTTTTTTTGCAATAAAGACGCTTTCATAGCGTTTTTTTTCGAAAAATGTAAAATAAACTTGACATTTATATCCTTTAGGATATAGAATAAGACGCTAGAATGTAAAATAAACTTTACATTTTTGAGATTTATTCTATTAATAGAATAATAATTATATTTTTTGGGAGTTATACTATGAGAAAAAGAATAATTCTTTCAATCGTAGGTCTCTTTATTATCGCATTAGGCATTTTTGGTGCCTATTTCATTGTCGAAGCTAATAAGGAGGCTGCGACAATTGAAGATACTGAAGCAAAATTTGAATCAGATTTACTTGAAATAACTGATAATTCAAAACCGGATGAACATAGTGTGGAAGATGTTGTTGCGATGGCACTTTGGAAACTTACAATGACAAGTGAATTCCAAACTGAAACAACGGGTACAGCAGAAGCTTCTATCGCAACTCAGCTTATCGCAGGTATTAGAGTTGTAAAAGATGGTAATGCCTTAGTTAGATCAATTTCAAGTGGATTCGTTTCTGTAGCTAGCGAAAGATTTTTCTACTCAGACAAGGTTTTATTAAGAGAACCAGAAAAAATCGAAGGTACAGATGCGACATTTAAAACTAGCGAACCGGAATGTTTGACATATGATGCATATATCCAAAGATATGGCTGGCTGCCTTATTCAGCAACAGGCTATATCATTTCAAAAGATACATATTTAGAATCACCTACTATGACTGCTAATGGTGATGGCACATATACAATTTCAATGGATTTAAATCCAGACGGTGATTACGCACCATTCTGGTATAGAAGAGAAGTACTAACTAACTCTTCATCAACAATCATTCCTGAATTCCAAAAAATTCATATGGAATTAACTATTGATTCGAATTATAGAATCTTAAGAAATGATATTCAGGAAGAATATTTAGTTAAATCTATGGGTGTTACTGCAACATCAAAGACTGATGTGCATGAAATATTCACTTATGAGAATGTAGAATTTCCTGAAGGAATAACAGAATTCTATTCTCAATATGAATCTTTAGAAGCATCAACTGATGGCAACAAAACAACTGAACTTGATAATTTATCATTAATCACAGAATCATTAGTTGGTAAAAAGACAAGCTATAAATTGAATGCAAAATTATTAAATAATACATTAAATGGTAATCTGACTTTAAATTTAGTTGATCTAAACAATGTTAAGGTTTATGCAGATTTACTTGATTCAATTTATATTGAGTATTCTGATTATGTCTACATATCTTATGGAGATGTTAAATTAAAATTAAAAGTTGATGATATCACATCACTTTTAAGTGGTGATTCAACATCAGATTCATCATTAAGTTCACTTGATATTTCATCTATAATTGACTCTATAATCAAGGGAAGAAAAACTAAATCAGGTAATACAATCATGCTTGATGTAAACCTCACAGTTATGGATATCAATGTAGTCTTGACATTTACTATAACATCAGATAATGATTATTATGTAATGCAAAAGATTGAAGCAAGCTTAAATCTTGGTGGCAATGATATTTATCTTTCTTTAATCGCATCAGAAGATGATGTGGTAAAAGAAGATACAACTGATTATAAAGATGTATTTGATGCAAAAAATATAATTAATGAAATAATTGAATTAGTTGAATCTAAGGAATTAACATTGAAACTGTCGCTAAATTATAATGGTATTGGAATTGCGATAGATGGAATAATTGATTTTACTGAATCACTTAAAGTTCAAGCAAATCTAAATATCACATATAATAATGAAACATATACAGGAATTGTTACATTCTTAAGTGAATACAATGATTTAAACAATGTATTATTTATCGATTTTTATAATGTAAAAGGATACATAACTATCGATAATTTAATTAATTTGATTAATCCAAATTCTAATGAAAGTTCAAGCATTTTAGATAAATTTAGGGAAACCAATTTTGTTGTAGAACTTTTAAAATCAGAAAATTTACAAAAACTAATCAATATAAAAGAATTTGGTGATTTAATTGATATAGCATTTAATTATGAAAGTATAAATTCACTAATAGGAAAAGAAATATTAAGTGATGATGTGGAAATTACTATTACATCAAATGATAATATCAATGTAAAACTCAACTTATTTGATTTTGATTTAACTGTATCTAAAGCAGAAACTGAGATATCAGTTATACCTGAAGATTATGTATCACTAGATAATTTAGTTAATGATTT
>CAKZZJ010000099.1 GCA_937885165.1 uncultured Caryophanales bacterium | reverse complement strand
TTCCATAAATGGATTATTATTTATATTGTTAGAGATAGCCCTTTTTGTTTTAAGGGAAAGGGAAAATAATATGAATAGATTTATTACGGTAAACGGAAGAAAATACGCAGCAAAGCCATTTACTTTTAATGTGGTATGTGAAATTGAAGAGAATGGAGTATCACTTTCTGAGATGACAAAAAAGCCTATGAGCATGGTAAGGGCATACGTAGCACTTTGCCTTAACGGAGACAAGGATAAGGCAGGTGAAGAGATTGAGGCTCATGTAAAGGCAGGTGGTGACTTCAATGATATATATAAAGTCATGGGAGAGGAAATGAACGATTCTGATTTTTTTCAGGCTCTCAACAAAAAGACAGCAGAGGAAAATCCAGAGATGGAGGATCAAGAAACAAAGAAGAAGTAACTTATCCATCATTAAGGCGTAAATATGAAGCTGAGTTAGCACCACAAGTATTAGCAATGGGACTTGGCTATGATGATTTTTGGCAGCTTACTCCCAGAAAACTTAATGTTATTTTAGATGGATATAAACTAAGACGTAAGACAGAAGATGAAAAAAACTGGATTCTTGGCGGTTACATTTTTGAAGCAGTTTCTCTTGCAATAGGCAATGCCTTCAGAAAGAAAAATCAAAAGCCTAAATCTTATTTTGAAATTCTTGATAAGCCATTTTTTACCAATATCAATAACGTTGACAGCATGTCAGAAGAAGAAATTCAGAAAAAGCGTGAGTTATTGATGGCACAGCTAAGAACAAAACAATCAAACTTTGAACTTAAACATGGGAAGTAAGGTGTCATAGCCTTGCTTCTTTTTAGTGAGGTGATTATATGGGAAATTTAGATGAACTTCAAATTGAAATAGCAGCCTCTTCAAATGAAGCGGAATCATCCATAACAAACCTCACAACGGCTTTAAAAAGGTTAAATGAACAACTAGGACTATCTAATGGTACAAAGCTAACTACCATTCTTAATACATTGGCAAAGTCAGCTAATGCGTTTGCTGACGCTGCCAATTCTTTTAATGGTCAAGGATTTGAACAGGCTGCACAAGGAGCAAAAAAAGCCTCATCAGCAATGAGTGAAGCTAATAAAAGTGCTGAGTCTTATAAAAAGATACTTTCTGAAATAGGACAACAAAAAATAGATAGTGTCAATGAAGAATTATTCAAAAGAGACTTAGGCAAGAACTTTGAAACAGGTAGCTTTAACAGTGTAGTAGAACAAACACAGAAGATGTTACCTGCACTCACCCAAGCAGAGGAAACAGCACTTGCTATCTCTAATCATTTCGATACAATGCTACCTGCATTAAATAGTGTACAATCTTCATCTTTGGCAATATCAGGTAACTTTGAAAAGATGTTACCTGCATTTACTAGTTTTGGTGAGTTTACACCGCCTGATTTATCAACAATGCTTGAACAGATGGAAGAGTTTGTTGAGTACATCTATAAAGCATTAGGTGGTATGAGAGCTATTGAGGATAAAAGACCTGGACTTCCTGATAAATATTATGACCCAATAGATACAACAGGCGAATGGGTAGCGAATAATCCACCTGATGTATATAGGAAAATGGAAGTTGCGGCTCAAAGTGCGAGAAAAGCAACAGAAGAACTTGGCGATAGCATTAAGATGATAACCGATAAAGGAATGTCATCTAATGCAACAGGTAATGTACCTGAGCAGTTCAAAGAGGCAGAAAACGCTGCAAAAGAATACGGAAAAGCCGCAGAAGGGGCAGGAAAGAAAGCAGAAGAAGCCAGTAAAAAGAATGTAGGATCAGGAGATGTGCTTTCTAATCTAGTAGCATTAAGTCATGCGCTTGATGATGTGTCAAAGAAATTTGGGGCATTAGGTGATAAAGGAATATCACTATTTAAGACACTTGTAACACCTTTAAATTGGGCTGCAAGTGAATATATTGAAAAATTTCATAATATGAGAGAATTGGTAGATGGATTTGTAAAGGACTTCCAAAAGGGCATGGCTAAAATGTCTCAGTTCTGGAAGAAAACAATGAGGACATTTACCTTTATGTTAGTCAGAAAAGCCATTACAGCAGTTATAACAGAAGTAGGAAATGCAATACAATCTCTAGCTATGTATTCAAATGCAATGGGAACTGCATTTAATACGGATATTTCTAATATGGTTGCAGACTTCCAATATTTAGGACGTTCAATAGTTAGCGTATTTGCACCACTTCTTAATTATGTTGCACCTATCATTGATGCGATAGTAGATAAGATTGCTACACTCCTTTCTTATATAGGGATGTTGATTGCAGCTTTAGGCGGTTCAACTTCCTTTACAAAGGCAAAAAAGAATGTATCTAACTATGCTGAATCACTTGATAGTGCTTCAAAGTCCGCTAAAAACCTCACAATGGGTATTGATGAACTTAATATTCTTAATGACAGTAGCGGAAGTTCATCATCAAAACCTTATGACGGTTGGGAAGATGCCTGGGAAGATGTTGAAATTCCTGATTGGATTCAAGATTTTGCAAACAAATTAAAACAATTGTTTAAAGATTTGTTTGAACCAATTAAAAAAGCATGGGAAAGTGCTAAACAATATGTCCTTGACGGATGGAAATATATGACCGAACAGATGAAGTTACTTCTTAGGGATGTATGGCGTGACTTCATGAAAGTATGGGAAAGTGAAACCGTTGAGGATATATTTTATCAGTTCTTTATGATAATAGGTGATTTAGAACGTGTAATTGGTAATCTTGCTAAGAATTTCAGAGAAGCATGGAATGATGCTAATGCAGGTTACAACATTCTAATGAACTTGGCTACAATAGTTGATGTACTTATAAATCATGTAAGAAACGTGACGGAATACATGATTGAGTGGAGTGAAGGGATTGATTTTAAGCCATTGCTTCATTCATTGGAAACATTAACGTTTGGTTTTATAAAATTGGCTGATTTCTTAGGTGGTGTATTTGAGGATGTTATGAGAAATGTTGTCCTTAAATATATCGAATGGATGATTGAAGAAGGAATCCCACATCTTAATAAGACAATCAGTGAAGTAATTGCAGCATTTAATTTTGATAAGATCAGACAAGACCTTGTACCACTAGAAGAAGCATTTGAAAGACTCTTAGAAAATATAGATAAGGGTTTTACAAATGCTTTAGGTAATCTTGGCAAACAAATAGCGGAATTTGCAAACTCAGAAGATTTTACATTATTTATGCAAAGAATCGCTGATGTAATGGATAAAATATCTGATAAAGATGTTGAGAAAATACTGACCGGTATAGGGACAGGTATTTTACGCATTGCGGATGGTCTTGTTCAGTTTGTAAATTCTGATACATTCATGGCATTCATTGATAAATTAGATGAATGGCTTGAAAATGCAACCGCAGATGACATTGCTGACATAATGGAGAGATTAGCTTTTGCCATTGGAACATTTAAGTTTGCTGAATTTGCATCAGGTGGTCTTGCTGGATTTTTACAATTTGCAGTAATGCTAAAATCACTACAAAATTTACGAACAATAGCTAGTGGACTTACCGCAGTGGGCGGTGGTGCTACAGTAGCAGGTGGCGGTTTTGCTACATTTGCATCAGCAGCACTTCCAATTGTAGCAATAATAGCAGGCATAATAATTGTAGTTTATTCACTTGTAGAATCTTTTGGTGGTTTGGATAATCTCATAACCAGACTCAAAGAAAGCTTTGATAAGATAACCACTAACATCAAGAAGTTTGCGGATGCAATAGGACTTACAGAAGCAATTGATAATTTTAAAAATTCCATTAAAAATCTTGGTGACAAGTTAGGAAACCTTAAAGATAGTTGGGAAAATGCTTTTGATGTACTTGAGCCATTCATTACTTTAATTGGAATAGTGCTTGTAGCTGCTTTCAAAATTGTTATTGATACTATTACTACTGTAATCAATATATTTTCAATATTTGTAGATATATTTGGATATGGTGGAACAGTAATAAGAAATGTAGTTCATGAAACTATTGACAATATAAAAGGACTATTTGAGGGCATTGGTACTCTAATAAAAGACCTTATGAATGGTGATTGGCAGGCTCTCGTTGAGGATGCATCAGCCCTTGGTGGTAAGATTGTTGAAAAAACCAAAGAGGGAATAAACAATCGCATTGATGAGATTAAAACTACTGGCGGTTCGATTATTGATACCATTAAGAGTGGTTTTGAAGGTAGAAAAGATGAAATTACTGCCTTTACTGCAAGTGGAATTAGCAGTGCATTGAATTCAGTTCCTGGAGAAGTAGAAGAAACTACAAATACTGTTTCAAGAACAATTAGTGGCAATTTTGCTAGTTCTTATGCAAATGCAAGCGTTGAAACAGGTGAGCTATTCAAAGACACTACACTTGGCATAGTCAATCAAGGATTGGGTGCAGTAAATGAAGCCGACTATGATACCGCAGGTAACATATTTGCAACATCTGAATATGCAGCTTATCAGAGTAATATTGATGGTTTAGACTTTACAAGTCTTGGATTAAGTTGGAATACAAAATCAAGTGAAGCATTGAAGAATAGCGGTTCATTATTCTCAACTGCAAACGAAGAAACATCTGAGGAAGGTGCAAATACATTTAGTCAGACCTATATGGACTTTATTACTAATCAAAGTCTTATGGGTGAAGGGCTAAACACATATGGTCAAGAGTCAGGCTCTCAGTTAGTTTTAGGACTTAATACTGGACTTGCTGACAATATGGACACTACAACAGCATCCATTGATGAATGGTTAAATATTGTTGATACAGCCCTTACTACTAATAGTGTTATGCCATTTTCAGGTACGGTTAATACTAAAACTATGGAATACGGGAAATCCTTAGTAACAGGTCTTAACCTTGGAATTACCACAAATGCTTCAACATCCATAACAGCCATAGGTACATGGTTTAGTTATATCAATTCTGCGATAACAAACAAGCTAACACAGGTAAAGACCACATTCAACACTATGCTCACCAATATATTCAGTGGTGCAGGATGGGATTACGACTCACCAATAACAACATTGTTTACCAATGTTACTATGTCGATTACAAACAATCTTACAATCCTTGGTGACAATCTTTTAAACAACCTTCTACCTATGTTCATGGAAACGTACATACTTCCATTCTTTAGCATAGACAGATGGCAGCCATTGTTTGATGTGCTTCTGAATGAAGTGCTTATGACAAACTTTACTCAGTTTACAGAGTGGTTTAATACATCAATGACTACATGGTGGAATGAATATCTTTTGATCTGGTTCCAACCGGCTAAGTGGAATAGTGAAATATTTATTCCTCTACAAAAGAACCGTGAGCAAAGATATAAGCTGTTCATTGATTGGTGGGTAGAGTCCTTAAAATCATGGTGGGAAGAAAAAACCATGCCGTACTTTAAGCCTACATTCTGGGATGAAAAGGTATATATTCCACTGCAAAAGAACCGTGAAAAGCATTACAAAGAGTTTATTGATTGGTGGGATAAGTCCCTTAAGGATTGGTGGGATAATAAGACAATGCCTTATTTCAAGGATTCTTTTTGGGATGATGAAATTTACACACCAATAAAAGATAACCTGCATAAGCACTTTGAATCATTTATAAAGTGGTGGGATGAAACCCTTGAAGATTGGTGGAATAACCACACGAAACCATACTTTGAAGAAGAATTGTGGAGAAGGCTTTTCACAACGGTTTTTGACGTATCAGAAGATGTGTTTGAAAAGATTAAAAACGCAATCCAAGAAAGAATAAAAGATGCGGCTCAGTCAGTAGCGAATGCATGTGAATCAATGACTTCATCTTTAAATGATGTATTAAAACTTATTGATGAAGTACAAGAGGCGATAGAAGGATTTGGTGATTTAGGCGGTGCGGTAACATTTAACTATAGCGGTGAGTTTGCAAGCGGAGGTTTCCCAAGCGCAGGTTCTTTGTTCCTCGCAGGAGAAACAGGAGCAGGTGCGGAGTTTGTTGGTAATATTGGCGGCAGAACAGGCGTTGTTTCCAATGATGAAATAACAGGAATTGCAGATGCAGTATATTCAACAGGCAATCAGGAATCCGTTTTACTTGCACAGCTTATCAGCTTGACTCAGGCACTTCTTGACAAAGATCCTGTAGTTATTGGCGATAAGGAAATAGCAGAGATGGCTAATAATGGTCAGAGTCAGCTTGGAATGAGTATTATAAGTTAATTTATAGGCGGTTAGTCTTAAAAGGCTAATCGCCTTTTCTTTTAAAGGGAGGTGCTTTCATGGCTGCATTTCTTGAAGTTAATGGAATTGAATTACCGTGTCCAAGTACCGGCTTGGGGATAATCTTAAGTGATGCAGTAAACAGTGGACGAAATGCTAATGCTGAGGTTATTGCTGAGAAAGTCGGTAAAACAAATTTAAAATACAACAATTTGCGGTGGGCTTGGCTTACTAAAGATGAATGGAACTTGATATGTTCTGTTTTTGAGAATTTTTTTGTTGTTGCTAAGGTTTGGAATCCGCTTAAGAACGATTTTGAATCAATAAAGATGTACCCCGGAGACAGAACCGCAGAAGTATATTGGCTTGAAGAAGACGGACTTACGCCCAAGAACTTCAAGGATTGTAAGGTGAACATAATTGACTGTGGAATAATCTAGAATGAATTTGATACAAATGCGTGAGGTAAGCCATGCAGAGAGTAAGCGCAGCTTATAAAAAAGAACAATATGAATACCTAAGAAACGAAAGCTATGTATATGTTTATCTTGGAGTTATTTCCAGAGAAGCACAGACTAATGCAAAAGTAAATGGTCAGTTTACAAATTACTCTGATTCTCAGTCTATTTTTTCCACGCAGAACTTTGAAGCCTATTACGCAACGCCAGAAGAAAATATGGCAAGAGTAAGTGGAGAACAATATTTTTTACCAAGAACTTCTGATTTGTTTGGACTATGGCAAGGAATGGTAACACAAGAAATAACAGAAAGTGTTACTTTTACTTTTGGATCTTATACAAATCTTGAAATTAAAGGTCTGACCATAGACTTTGGTGATTATTACCCCACAAAATTTACAGTAACTAATGGTTCTCCCACATATACATACACATATGATAATAATTCTCCCGGGCAATGGGTGTGTGAGGATGTATTTAAAGATACAGCCTATATAAATATAACTCCTATTACAATGGTAGGTGGCAGACAAAGGCTAAGAATCTTTAATATTTTGTTTGGCGTTGGTTTGATGTTTGATAATAACAGTCTTATTTCAACATCATGGAAACAAGAATGTGCGCATATCTCAGACAAACTTCCTTCAAAACAGTTTACATTTACAATCAATAATCTTAACCGAAAATTTGCCGCAGATGATCCACATTCTTTTGCTTATTTCTTACAGGAAAAACAAGATGTTGAGTTCCATTATGGCAGACGTTTAAGTGATGATGAGGTTTATTTAATTCCAGGCGGCAATTTAAAACTAAAAACATGGTCAAGTGATGATAAACAGGCTAAGTTTACATGTGTTGGTTTCATGGATTATATGACCAGCACATATAACAAAGGTCAGTATTACCCTAATGGCATATCTCTTTGGCAGCTTGCAAAAGATGTTTGTGATGATGCAGGGCTTGAAGACTATATTATTGACAACTATCTCAAAGAGTTATACACCCACAATCCGCTTCCGGTTGAAAAACATAAAAATCTGCTTCAACTTATTGCAAATGCTAGTCAATCCGTGCTTTATGAAACTAGAGATGGACACCTGCAAATTAAAAGTTCTTTTGAACCTAATATAGTAAACATTACTTCTAATTCCCAAACATATTATTCAAAGCTTGCAAATCTTGTCAATGAAGATATACCCAATCAAGATTATTCTACGAATGAGAAAGATTACATCTATGCAGATGGAAAACAGTTTTTTGTTCCAAGAACAAATTACAATGGATATATTGAGTGTGGATATGTTTCAAATGTCATATCGGGAGCAGATGGCACTTTTACAACCAATCCAACATTGACGATTGAGTGGGAAGCTTCTTGGACTTTTTTTAATTTAAAAATATTATTTGGTGATGTAAAACCTGTATCTTTTAAAATTAAATCATACAGTTTTGGAACACTGATAGATACAGTGGAATCGGATGAAAATATTGAGTTTGAGGAACTTGTAACACATGATTTTTACGATGTAGACAAAATAGTTATTGAATTTACCAAAACAAATCCATATCAAAGAATCCATGTCAAAAGATTAAGGTTTGGTAATCTGACAGATTATACTATTGATTATAAAGACATGTCGCAATCACCAACTGCTGTAACTGCTGAGTTTGTAAAAAATGTAATTGTTAATTATTACGAATACTCTTATGGAACAGAAATTAAACAAGTCGGAACTACAGAAGCTGTTATTGGCGAAAACACTGTTATTCTGAATCAGCCATGCCACGATTACAGCCTTGCTTATAAGGATGGTGGAAGCGGTACACTTAGCATTTTAGGCAGCGGAGCATATTACGTTACATTTAGTTCAACAAGAGAAGCAGAAGTTAATATAAATGGTATACAATTTCTCATTACTTCAAAATCGACTACTAATCAAATTCATCAGATAGGTGTTGATAAGACTGCCAGTAACGTCCTGATAGATAACATTGATAGGGCTGTCGCAGAGTCCATTTGGTTAGGTAAACATTTTGATAACGATATTGATTATACAATCAAATATCGTGGTGAACCTGCTATAGACGCAGACGATCAAATATATACAGAAAATAAATATGTAGAAAGAAACCTAGTCAGAGTTGTAAGTAATCAGATAGATACTTCTACAGGAATGATGAGCTGTACTATTAAGGGTAGAAGAACACACTATGTTGAACCTGCACTTGTTGATGTGGCAATAGTTGATGAAAGCGAGGTTTACTAATGTACCAGAAACATACTTGGGTATCAAAAGAAATAATCAGGAGAGAATACCTTCAGAATATTGAAGATGGTATTTACAATGAACAAGAAAGAGCAATTGAAACTGAAAATAATTTGGCAGAAGATATTGCTGATGAAACAAGTAGAGCTGTTGCAAAAGAAAACACTTTATCTCAAAGTGTTACAGATCTAAATAATAATTTAACCGCCGAGACTTCAAGAGCTGTTGCAAAAGAGAATATACTTGAACAATCAATAAATGATGAAGTAAATAGGGCTGTAGCAGCAGAAGGAACACTTTCAGAGACAATTAGTTCTTTGGGAGAAACACTATCAGATGAAACAGCCAGAGCAATTGCAAGTGAAAATAGTATAGCTACTGCGTTGACAAACGAAACATCAAGGGCTACACAGGCTGAAAATACACTCAGCACCACGATAACAACAGAAACCACTAGAGCAACAGGTGTTGAAACCCAGTTACAAACTGATTTAACTGCTGAAGTTACAAGAGCCGCACAAGCTGAAAGTGACTTACACGATTATGTAGACCAAAAAGTATCAACAACCTATAAAGCA
>CAKZZJ010000098.1 GCA_937885165.1 uncultured Caryophanales bacterium | reverse complement strand
CACGACGCTCTTCCGATCTAAACAAAATGAAAAATCATAATAAAGAAACCACTAATTGTTTGAGATAGCTAAATATGGTACTTAAGTTCAAGTTAGTATGGGCCTTTAAAATATACAACAAGTAAAAAAACTTTATTTTATTAATATTTTATTTTATAATAAATAGTAATGAGGTGTATTTTATGCGTGAAGATGATTATAGAGAAATACAATTGTTAAAAAAATATTATCTTATAGATGAAGAAAAAAAGATGATAACTCTACCACTTCATTTTGATAAAGCATCAGATATTATTGATTTAAATTTTGTATCAACAGGTAATATTGTAATAAAAGAAGAAATATTAGTTACAATAGGAGATAAAATCAAATCATTTCCTTCAATGCTTAAGGTTAAATTGGACCTTATAATTGATGATTATGAAGATTATGATGCCAAAAAAATATTAAATAGTTTAAGTGATTGTCTTGAAATGAATAGCTATACACGCACTCGTGAGACTAAATATAACAAAGTTATTGCTATAGTATTTTTTATAGTTGGTTTAATAATACTTGCCTTTAATGTTACTGCTAATAATTACGAATTATACGGAACAGGACAAAATGTTATTTATGAATTATTAGATATTGTTGCTTGGGTTTTTGTATGGCAGGCTACAACTGTTGCATTCCTAACTAAATCTGAAATTCCGCTTGATTCAGATGCATTCAAACAAAATGTTTCAAATATCATCTTATATAATAAAAATAATGATGTTCTTGCGACACTTGATTCATCAAAAGAATTTGAAGCATGGGAATTAGGGAAAAAACACAATAGATTGAAATTATCAACATTACTAGTAGCTGGGGGATTAATGATTGCTGATTCAATCTTGACTATCCCTGAAATAATAGATATCTTTATCTCTTTGCCACAAATAATGGAAGGAGATAAAGAGATATTAGGAGTATATATTATAATCGCTTCAGCTTCTATAATTGCCACAATCATAGAAATATTAGTAGGAATATGTGCTCTAGCAATATATCTTGGAAGAGGAAAGATAAGAAAATTAAGATATGTATTTTTAGCACTTATGTTTTTAGTACTAGCACTTAATATATTTGCTATAGTTACAACACCAATAACGCTAAAAACAATATTTACCACTATAACGACATTTGTTGCAGAAATAGCTTTTATTATTGGAACAATATATTCTACTTATCTAGAAAGAAAGGGCAAAAAACTTGCAAGTGAAGAAGAATGAAATATTTAGTAATATCTGATTTACATGGCTCAAAAAGTGCTCTGAAAATCAATCAATTGTTAAAAAAAGGAAATTTTGATAAAGTTATACTTTTAGGTGATATTTTATATCATGGACCTAGAAACGATGTACCAAAAGATTATGATCCTAAATTATTAATCAAAAACCTTAACGCCATAAAAGATAAAATAATTGCTGTAAAAGGCAATTGTGATGCTTATGTTGATGAAATGGTATTAGAATTTAAATTAGAAGATTATATTGATATGAAGATTAATTCATTAAATGCCCATCTGGAACATGGTCATTTCATAAATGATTACAAAAATGATGGTAAGAATTTAATAATGTATGGTCATACTCATATTACAAGATTAGATAAAATTGATGGTATCATCTATTTTAATCCCGGAAGTATATCAATCCCAAAAGAACATGAAGAAAAATGTTATGGTGTGATAGATGAAGAAAAAATCACTATCTATAATATTGAAGATAAAATAATAAAAGAATTAAAATATAGGTAAATAATATGACTAAAGAACATGAAAAAATTGCCAATAAAATATCAGGATTAGTAGTATTACTGATATCTTATACTATAGCTTATATGATAGGCTTTATAGTGTTTAATTTGCTGATAAATAGAGTCCCTATTTTAGTAGTAATATTACTTAGCGATATAGCTGCTACATTTGGTATTTATTTAATAAGCGTAATCTATAAATCCCCATCAATTTATGATCCATACTGGTCAGTTCAGACATTTATGATAGGACTATCTTTAATGATTGAATTTGATAGTTTCTCAGTTGGTGCGATATTATTTTTAATCGTTGTCGGATTATATTCAGCAAGATTAACAATTAATTTCATCATCACATTTAACGATATAACATATATCGACTGGCGATATGTAAAAATAAGAGAAAAATATCCTAAATTTTTCTTGCTAATAAGCTTATTTGGAATTCACATGATGCCAACACTACTTGTTTATGCTGCATCACTACCTTTCTTTATGTATATAATTAATTTATTAGAATTCAGCCCAATTGACTTAATAGGCTTAATCATTATGCTACTTGGTATAATAATTTCTTTAGTAAGTGATATAGAGATGCATAGATTCAAAAAATATCGTAAATCTAATAAAGATTTAATAAATAAAGGATTATGGAAATATTCAAGGCACCCTAATTATTTTGGTGAAATAACATTTTGGGTTGGAATGGCATTTGTATATTTTCTAAGAGTACCAGATGAATTCTACTTTATCTTTGGAGCTTTAGGAATCTATTTATTATTTATATTCATAACTATACCTTTAGAAGAAAATCATTTAAAAAAATATAAAAGAAATTATGAGATGTATAAAAAAGACCACCGTATGTTATTACCATTTAGAAAATAATCCTTTTAAATAAAACAATTTTATGTTATTATTTACTTGAAATAATTATACAAACTAAATATTAAACCACACATTCTTTTGTGTGGTTTTTATTTTAAATGCTTGATTATGAAAAGAAAAAAAGAAATATTAATCATTATCATTATTCTATTTATTACATTAATATTAATACTTATTCCTGTATTTTCTGAATTAAATGATAAAGAAAGTGATGTTGTAAAAACCAACTCAAAAACAAATGCAATAACATTAAAAATAGAAGGAGAAATAAATTATATAAGCCCATCTATAAATGATGGATTAGTAACTAATTCATTCGAAATAACCGTCCCTTATGGCATATCATTTGGTGAATTATCAAGTAAAATAAATGTCTATTACACAAGATATTCAATAATACCATCAAATTACACCAAAAGATATTATGAAAATGAAACTATAACAATTGAATCATCTTATAGAGCACCTCAAAATACTATTTCAAAAGATGGTGTTGATGATAAAGGATCTGTTAGTTCAGGTTTAATCAACATCAACACGGCTTCAGCTGAAGAACTGAAAACTTTATATGGTATAGGAGATGCTAGAGCTTTAGCGATAATAAATTATAGAAATACAAAATTAATAGAAACCTATGATGAATTAAAAAAGATAATTGGTGTGTCTGATGAAGTTATTGAAATTATTAGAGAAAAAACCATTTTGTAATGATTTTCACTTTATATTCATAGGTGTAATTTTATTAATATTATCATTTAAATATTATTTCTTCTTCATATTTTTAACAATCTATCTGATATTTATATTAAGAAAAACTAATCTTCTCATACCAATATCAATATTTTTGTTTATATTTATGATAATAATTTTTTCTAAAATTATCATAAATAACACAAATAAAAAAGATAATTATAAAGGAATAATTACTGATGTATGCGAAAAATATTATGTTCTTAATACCGGTTTATGTAATATAAAATGTTATGAAAAAGATCATAATTATACTCCTGGTGATATCATAGAGATAAAAATAAATCTATATGATGATAAAAAATCATATGATGCTGATTATGATTTAAATGAAAATTTATTATCTAATAATTTATCATATTCAGGAAGAGTATCTGAAAGTAAAAAAACCGGCAGATTTATCGCTATAAAAAGCTTAAAATATTATTATTTATCATATCTAAAAAAACACTTATCTACAGATACATATTCATATATATCAAGTATAATATTTGCTGAAAATGAGCTTGATGATGATATACTTGATTCTTATTCAAGCCTTGGTATATCGCATATATTATCGATTTCAGGTATGCATATAATGATACTTTATTATATCCTTTCTTTTATTATGCTCCATTTATTTAAAAATTATCACAAAACTATACCACTATTTATTGTATCTTTATATGTAATATTTTTTGGTTTTAAATTATCAAGCCTTAGGGCTTTATTATTTTTATTAATATCAAATTTAAATAGAGGAAGAATCAAATACAGCCGGCTTGATATATTGTCGTTATCAGGTATTATCATTTTATTAATCAATCCTTATTATTTATTTTCTTTAGGTTTTATTTTATCTTTTTTAGTTAGTTTCATATTGCTTTTTGGAAATGATTTATTTAAATATAAAGGTTTTATTGATAAATCATATAAAAGATACTTAATGATATTTTTAATAACATTACCATTTACTATTAAATTAAATAATAAAATATCATTATTATCTATTATACTTTCACCAATATTATCACTCGCAATAAGCTATATAATTATTCCTCTATCATTTTTAATAAGTGTTATACCTTTTTTAGATTTTATATTTAAATATGTATATACATTTTTAAATTTATATGTATCAAATCTTGCATCCTACACCATTGATATAAATATAAAGACATTTAATATCTATTACATGATATCTTATTATGTATTATTTATATTTTTAATATATAGCATTGCTTCAAAAAAATATAAATTAATAAGTATAATATCATTAGATGTATTCATGTTATTCATTATATTTGAAGCTTATCTTAATTTTATACCTAAAGTAACATTTATAGATGTAGGACAGGGTGATAGTTCATTGATAGTGCTGCCACATAATGAAGGTAATATATTAATTGACGCTTATAATTCATATAATTATTTAAAATCTGAAGGTATAAATAAAATAGATTATTTAATACTTACACATTCAGATAGTGATCATATAGATGATTATAAAGAAATAATAAAAAACATTAAAGTAAAATATATTTTATATCCTTATTATGATGAAAGATTTGAAGATTTACTTAAGGATTACAATAATAAAATAATGGTTGATTATAATTATCAAATAAATATTAATAATTATTTATTTGATATCTTAGGTCCAATAAATTCATATGATGATCCTAATTCAAATTCTATTGTAATAAAAGCTTATATCAATAACTATACATTTTTATTTACAGGTGATATGACAGAAAATGAAGAAAATGATTTAATTAATAATTATTCTTCATACCTTAATTCTGATATCTTAAAAGTAGCACACCATGGTTCATCCTCATCATCCACTGCTCTATTTTTAAATATTGTATCACCAGATATAAGTATAATCTCAGTAGGAAAAAATAATAAATATAATCTTCCTAAAGAAGAAGTAGTAGAAAAATTAAATAAAATATCAAAAGTATATATGACAAAAGATTCTGGAAATATAAGCATAAAAATATATAATAATA
>CAKZZJ010000097.1 GCA_937885165.1 uncultured Caryophanales bacterium | reverse complement strand
AAACTTTTTTTTCAAATGCACAGACCATTTTGAGAAGTGTAGCACATTTGCAAAAAAAAAGCACCCTCCCCAAGGAAGGATGCCCTTATGCGGTTAAGCCTAAAGTAGAAAGCTAGCTAACAGCGATTATTTCTTTGGAGGTGCAACAGAAATAATAACATCTTCTGCAGGTGTCATAACTGTTACCTTGTCGCCCAGGTTAAGGTCTTTAACAAGGAGTTTTTCTCCAATCTTGATTGCAGAAACTTCGGCAACAACTGTTGTAGGAAGATCCTGAGGAAGTGCCTTAATTTTAATCTGAGGAATGTGCTTTACCATGAATCCGCCCTGAAGAACACCAGCAGGAGTTCCTGAGTAGTGGATTTTGTAAGTATAGATTACAGGCTTTGTTCCACTAACAATGTGGAAGTCGGCGTGAAGGTTTTTGTCAGCCTTGATGTCATATTCTGTAGACTGAATGAAAGCCATGTTGTCCTGACCGTCAATCTTAAGGTTGATAGTTGTTGAAGGGGTGATTGTGCGCCAAACCTTTGAAAATTCCGTAGCATCAATGTCAAGCATAATTGACTCGCCCTTTTCGTTATACGCAACTGCAGGAAGTCGTCCCTGTGCACGAAGTTTTTTTGCAACTCGCTTACCTGTTTCTTTACGGGTTTTAGCATTGATTACAAACTGTTCCATTGTAAGCTCCTTATAAAAAAATTATCAATTGTTAAATCTAAAATTATTCCTTATTCTAGTATATCTATTAAATTTTTTTGTTTCAACATTATTTAAAACCAAATCAAGGGTATTGGATTCGGTAAAAGATTTTGAAAATGACGCTGAAATAAAAATAACAAATGAAAATGAAAATTTTATTATAGTTAAAAATGCAGAAGGTGAACCGGAAACAAAAGCAAAGATAATTATACAAAATCAAATTGATTATTTACCAAAAATAAGTGTTATTATTCCTATATATAATACTGCTGAATATTTAAATCAATGCCTTGATACTATTATTAATCAAACTTTAAAAGAAATTGAAATCATTTGTATAGATGATGGTTCAACTGATAATTCTTTTAATATCCTATTATCATATGCTGAAAAAGATAAAAGAATTACTATAATTAAGCAACAATATTTACATGCTGGTGTGGCACGTAACGCAGGATTAGCAGTTGCGAAAGGTGAATATTTAAGTTTCCTTGATTCTGATGATTTTTTTGAATTGAATATGTTAGAATTGATGTATAAAAAAATAATAAAAAAGCAAAGTGATATTATTGTATGTCAATGCAAAACAATAGATTTAGATAACAGTGAAATAAATGAAGAAATTTTTAATTTTAGCTTAAAGTATGATTTATTGGGAAAGAAACATAATTTTTCAGCCTTTGATATTTCAAATTTTATTTTTCAATTATGTGAAGGGTGGGCTTGGGATAAATTATTTAGAACAGAATTTATATTATCTAATGGAATAAGATTTCAAAATTTGTTAAATTATAATGATAATCAATTTACTTATACATCATTGTGTTTAGCAAAATCCATTTCAATAATAAAAAAAAGATTGGTAATCAAAAGACATGGACATAAAAAATCCTTATCTGCAAATACAAGTAAAGATCCTTCATGTTTTTTATTTGCATTTAATAAAATTAAATCTAATCTTGAAAAGTTGGGTTTATACCAAAGATTTAAAAATAGTTTGTGGATTAGGTTAATCCAAATCACTATCATTAGATTAATAAAATTAAGCAAAGAATCAAAGCTATTTATATTTGATATTTTAAAAAAAAAATTTAATATATGGGAATATATTTATTTATATCCTCGTGGATCAAGTAAATATAGATCATTACATTATTTAAAATATCATAATGATTACCCAACAATTAATATTGCTTATGCCATAAATAACAATAATTTTGATAATTTTTTAATATCACTAATATCAATATTAAAAAATTCAGAATTAGAAAATTTGAATTTTATCATAATATATGATGATATTAACTTATTTAATATTCAAAAAATAAGTATGTTCAAAGAATTTCGTTCTTTTGATTTACAAACATTAAATATTTCTAATTCATTATCTAAATATATAGCATCTAAAAAAACCTTTCTGAGCTATATTTTAATATATAATTTGTACAAACTTTATAATATAGATAAAATATTATATCTTAACCCTAAAAGTATTATTAGAAAAAGTTTGTTACCTTTATTTGAAATTGATATGACTAATAAGTATATCGCTGGTGTTGAAGAAATATCACTAAGCAAATATAAATCAAAAAATTTACATTTACAAGATAAAATTTATATTAATGATGGTGTATTATTATTTAATCTTAAAGAATTAAGAAAACTAAAATTATCTACTATAACAAAATTTTTTATTAATAATAATAATGAATTTACATCAAATAAAGATATTTTAAATATTTTTATGGATACCAAAAAAATTATAATTGCTCCAGAATTTAATTATATTGAAGATTTAAATAATAAAATAACTTGTCAATATGATAAACATTATTTACAATTATATAAAAAAGCAAAGCCAACTATTATAAATTATTATAATATCAATATCAACAATATTGTAAAAAATTTTGCATTAAAACAAACAACAATTCCTGTAGTTTTATCCACCGATAATGAGTATGCTCCTTTTATATATACTACTTTGATATCTATTTTAGAAAATGGATTTAAAAATACATATTATATATTTTATTTATTAGTTAATTATGATTTTTCTAAAAATTATGAAAATATTATTTTAGACCTTAATAATAAATATAGATGTAATATATATTTCATATATATTAAAAAAGAATTAGATAAAATAATTGAGAAAATACATCATATAACTTTAAAAAATATTTACCTCTTATTAATAAGTGTTTTAATACCGAATGAAGTTGATAAATGTATATATTTAGATTCAAATATTTGTGTTAATAAAGACTTATCTGATTTGTATAATATCGATTTAAATGGATATTATATTGCAGGAGTTATATCCCCAATTTATTTTATTGATAAAGAAAATAATTGCAAGAGATTAAATATCACATCAATGATTCAATATATTGACACCGGTGTTTTATTAATGAATCTGGAACAAATACGAATGGATAATATGACAAAAAAATTTATTGAATTATCAAAAAATAATTATGATTTTCAAGAGCAAGATGTTTTAAATGTAGCTTGTTTTGGAAAAATATTAACATTACCTCCAAAATATAACTTTATGACTAAAAGGTTTAAACAAAAAAATAGTATTTTAAGAGAATTGTATAAAAATGAAGATTTATCTGAATCTGATGATTTTTGTAATAAAAAAACCAAAACGGATTGTAAATTAATATTTGAGGATAAAATATTTTATGAATGTGAATGGAAAGATGAAACCTGTAAATTAATCCAAGAATATGATTCTTGTAATTTAGCTAAATCCTTAAGTCAAGCTACTAATGACCAATGCCTTCAAATGGAGCATAGTATCGGAACATTTTGTCTAAAAGGGCAAAATGGATGCCTTGAAGTTGTAAATTGCCATGAATTAGAGGGCTCATCTGTTGAAGAAAATACATGTAAAATCATTGAAGTTCCAGAACATCAAGAATGTGTTAAAGGAGCAAATGGTTGTGAAATAAAAACTAAAAGTTGTATTGGTCAAACAAATGAAATTATTTGCGATGATTTGGAAACATCTTCTAATAATAATATATGTTATTATGATGGAAAAAAATGTACTGAAGCTAATTCTTGTAATAATGTAGCAGAAACTACAATAAATGACAATGAAAAATTGAAAAATATTTGTGCTAAATTCAAAGAAGATAATAAAGCTTGTGTTCCAGATGGAAAAAAATGTAAATTATTAACTGAAAATGAAACAAAAGATTATGAAAAAACTATAACGGATACTAAACAAAATGATAAAGAAATTAAAGATAATGAAAATGATAATAATGAAGAAAGCAAAGGTGAAAATGAAAGCTCTAATAAAAATGAAAGTAAGGAAAACAATGAAAATACATCTTCAGATAATAAAGAAAAAAATATAGACGAAAAAAATAGTGATGAAAAAAAAATAGATACAACACAACAAGCAGAAAATAAGGATGAAGATTCAGACCTTGAAACTTCAGGTAGTGGATTATTATCTTTCTCTTTTAAAAGATTATTCTTTGTTTTAATATTATAAAATTTGGTAAAAAAAATTTAAAGGAATTTATTAATATTGACCCAGTTTAATGTTATTGATATTTAAATATTTTTTGGTTTTAATTTTTTAAAACAATTTATTTGAAAAAATAGTATTATTTTTTATTTTCT
>CAKZZJ010000096.1 GCA_937885165.1 uncultured Caryophanales bacterium | reverse complement strand
GGTCGTGAACGACAATTGGAAGGCTGATGTGAATCAGTCGATACTTTATTTGATGATCCTAAAACCTTCAGTCTTTCAAGTGCCGGTAAAAGAGTATACGATTATGCGATATCATCTTTTGAAGAATATCAAAATCTTAAGAATATGATATCAAAAATAAACAACAATAGCCCAATAAATATAGCTATTACGCCATTTTTGGCAGACACATTAATAAATACTAATTTCTTTTTAAAATTAAATGATATTTTAAAAATATATAATTTATTTATTTATGATTATTCTGATATAGAACAAAAATTAAAAGTCGGAAGTATAGATTTAGGAATTATTGATACTTCTTTTGACAGTTCTATATTTGATTTTATTCATTTTTCAACACTTAAAGTAAATGCTTTTGTCTTATCTGATGGCAAATATCAAGATTTAAAAAGGATTCCGAGAGAACAGTTTGTTGCATCTAAGATTGTAGTAGGTGCCATTCCTTCAGGCTTAGGCAAAAATACACTTGATGGCTTTTCAAATAAAAACATTAAAATAAAGGAAGATAATATTCACTTTGCATCATCTAAAGCTTTAATGTATGAGATGATAAAGCATAGTGATGATATTGGCTTTATGTATAGTGATGCCTTTAAAAATGAAATATCAGAAAACAAACTTAAAAAGATTGATTTGTATAATTACAATGTATATCAAAATGCATATATCATCTATGATAAAACCAATATTATAGATGAATCACTAATAGAACATCTTAAGACGATGGGTGAAGTAACTGATGATTAATATACTTTATGAAGATAATCATATCATAGTCGCAGTAAAGGATGCTGGCATTCTTTCACAAAAAGGTGATCTTGATTTACCTAATATGAATGATTTGATAAAAGATTATATTAAAGAAAAATACCAAAAACCTGGAAATGTATATCTTGGCTTAGTACATCGTCTTGATTTAAATACCAAAGGTATTATGGTCTTTGCTAAAACTTCTAAGGCAGCAAAAAGACTAAGTGATGAAATTAAAGATAATATTTTCAATAAAGAATATTATGCACTTGTTGAAGGTGAAGTTTTAAATAAAGACTATATTAAATTGGAAAATAATTTAATTAAAGATGAAAAAGAAAAAAAATCATATGTAAATAGCGAAGGTAAAAAAGCTATTTTATATTATAAAAGTGTAGATGTTATAAAAGATGGATGTAAATGTCTAAGTATACTAGATATTAAGCTTGAAACCGGAAGATTCCACCAAATTAGGTGCCAGTTATCAAATTTAGGACATCCTGTTTATAGAGATATCAAATATGGCTCAAAAGAAAAATGGATTAAAGATTATCCGCTTCTTTATGCTTACAAATTATCATTTGAACATCCGGTTACAAAAGAAGAATTAACATTTAAATTAGATGGGGTAATTGATGAAATTAGAACTAATTACAGATGAGGCACATGTACTTAAAATGGTATGTGGTATAAATAATGAAAATATCCATAAAATCGAAAAATTATATCAGGTTAATTTATCAGTTAACGCCAATAATATTATTTTTGATGGTGATAATGAAACTTATGATAAATTAAAAAAGATATTTGATTTACTTACAAAAATAGCACTTCTTGATATCAATATTAAAGCAAGGGATATCAATTATTTAAATCAGGTATGTCTTGATGATGATATAGAAAGATATCTTGATTTTATCAAGAATAAAAAGCCAATATGTTATACATATAATAATAAACCTATATTCCCTAAGACTTTAAAACAAAAAGAATATATCGATTTACTTAAAACCAAAGATTTATGTTACGCTATCGGTAGTGCAGGTACTGGTAAGACCTACCTTGCGGTATGTTATGCTGTATCAGAATTAAAAAAAGGAAAATTTGAAAGGATAATTTTAACAAGACCTGCAGTAGAAGCAGGTGAATCATTAGGCTTTTTACCTGGTGATTTAAAGGAAAAAGTTGATCCTTACCTAAGGCCTTTATATGATGCATTATATGAAATGCTTGGAGTTGAGGCATCATACCAAATGATTGAAAAAGGCACAATTGAAATTGCACCACTTGCCTATATGAGAGGTAGAACTTTAGATAATGCAGTAATTATACTAGATGAAGCCCAAAACGCTACCTTAGATCAGCTAAAGATGTTTTTAACAAGACTTGGAACAAAATCTAAGATGGTTATAACAGGTGATTTATCACAAATAGACTTACCTAGAGAAAAAAGATCAGGACTAAATTTAACTATAAGAATAACTAAGGATATAGAAGAAGTAGGGGTTATTAATTTTTCTAAGATTGATGTTATACGTCATCCTTTAGTAACTAAAATAATTGAAAAATTCGAAAATATTGACAAAGAGGTTTAAAATGAGCAATTTAGAAATATTAAATTTAATTGAACCAAATAAATTCACTGGCCTAGACCATAATGGAGAAAAAGTAATATTTAACAATAAATATTTATATAGGCTTATGTATATGCCATATAAATATAAATATTATTATCAGGAAGTGAAAAATAAAATCCTAAGCTATGGTGCTAAAGATAGAATCACCAGCAAACAGGAGATATTTAGGTTAAATGGTGTTGTTGCCAAAATGAAAGTAAGAGGAACCAGATTAAGATTATATCTAAATCTTGATGAGTCATATTTAGATAAAGGATATCATCTTAAGAAAACCACAGATAAAAAAATGGCTATTGATACCAAATGTTATCTTATTTTAAGCAGTAAACTTATGCTTAAAAAGGCTTTAGAGTTATTGGATATAATTTTTGAATCTAAAAATAAGAAAATCAAAAAGAGTTATGTACAAAAAAATTTTATCAAAGAACTTATACCAAATGGTGAAGTTATCTTAAATAAATTAGGCTTTAAAAATAGTTATTATGTCCATAATACTATTGATGTAAAAGGATTACCAAAAGATTTGCCTAATAATCTTGAGAATTATATTCCAAAATTAGAATTAGAATCTAACGATGAAGATATAATTGCAAACATTTGGCTTGATACATTATGCATGCATTTTAAGGATAATGATGTAGTTACTTTAGATATTTTAAAAGAAAAACAGATCATATCAAGAGGAAATTATTTAAAAATTAAATCTAGAGGTAATTTAACAAAAAAACTAATAATTGTTGCTGATGAGTTTGAAAAAGACGCATTAGCTATGTTGTTATGCACAAATTCACAGCCTGTATTAATTGAAAGAAAGTGATTATATGAATTTTGATGATTGGTATAAGAAAAAAACAAAAGAAAAAATATCAAATCATATTATATTATTTAAAGATATCAAAAAATTTATAAACGATGTCAAGGGCTTATTATTTCCTGGCTTTATTGATGAAGTTAATGATGTAAAAGAATATGTTGACTTAAAAATTAAAGCTATCAAGGATGATATGTGCACACTTTTAACTGAAGCAAACGAAATTGAATCACTTGATGATTGCGGATGTTATGAAGAATTGTGCAATAAATTTTTAGAGACATTGCCTAAAATAGAGAAAATGTTAAATGAGGATGCAGAATTCTTTTATGAATCAGACCCAGCAGCTCAATCTATAAAAGAAATATTAATTACTTATCCTGGTATGAGTGCTATAGCAACATATCGTATAGCACATGAATTATATAATCTTAATATTCCTATTTTGCCAAGAGCACTTACTGAATTTACACATTCAAAAACCGGAATTGATATTAACCCTGGTGCTAAAATTGAAAGTCCTTTTTATATTGACCATGGCACAGGTGTTGTAATAGGTGAAACAACAGTAATAGGTAAAAGAGTAAAAATATATCAAGGTGTAACTCTTGGCGCCTTATCTTTATCTAAGGGTAGAGGTCTTGCCGGTTCAAAAAGGCATCCGACAATAGAAGATAATGTAACTATCTATTCAAATGCTTCAATTTTTGGTGGGGATACAGTTATAGGTAAAAATTCCAAAATAGGAGCTAACTCTTATATTACTGAATCAGTAAAAGAAAATAGTATCGTTAGAAGGTAAAAATATGAATGAATTCGGAAGATTATTTAGGATAACAATTTTTGGTGAATCCCACCAAAAAAATGTAGGTATCGTTATTGATGGAATCCCAGCAGGAATAAAACTTGATAAAGATGATTTTTTACCTGATTTAGAAAAAAGAAAATCAGGTTCTTTAGGCACGACTAAAAGAATTGAAGAAGATATTC
>CAKZZJ010000095.1 GCA_937885165.1 uncultured Caryophanales bacterium | reverse complement strand
TATTCACTTCTTAAAGCTTCTACTGGATCTTTCTTTGATGCTGCTCTAGCTGGTATTAATCCACCTAATAGAGTTAATATAATTGCAAGAATAACTAATATTAAAGCATGATTAATTTCAAGAGAAGCAGAAAGTGGTATATTTCCTGTAAAATGATGTAATACTTTATTAATCAATGGTATAAACGAATATGAAATTCCTATACCAAACATTCCTGATAATAATCCGATAATAAATGTTTCAGCATTAAATATTGAAGAAATGTTTCCTTTAGACGCACCAATTGCTCTTAAAATACCAATTTCTTTTGTTCTTTCATAAACTGAGATATATGTAATTACACCAATCATAATACTTGATACAACAAGTGAAATTGATACAAATGCAATTAATACATAGCTTACAGCATTTACTATAGTTCTAACAGATGACATTAGTATTCCTGTTGTATCCGAATAGTTAATTTGTTTATCTTCTTTTACTGACTTATTATAATCATCTATAAATGATAAGAAATGCTCTTTACCATCAAAACTATTAAAGTAGAATGATATATAAGTAGGTTCTTCTATATCTTGGTATCCAAGTAAAATTAAATTTGTCTTTTGCGTAGTTTCAGTTGGATTCATCATTGCACTTACTACCCTAGCTAATTCATTTTCACTAAAATTCAAAGTAAATGCTGAAGCTATCTTATCTTGGTCAACATTGAATGATGTTGCAAAGCTATTACTTATATTTGCTGTTAATTCTCCTACTTTAGTTAATACTGTTTTTTTCATTAGTGCTTCTGTCATAGCTTTCGCCATAGTTTCGCTAGTTCCTGTTATTGCAGCACTATTCATGTATGAAGATACTACTGTATCCTTTAATTCATCAACAATAAGTGCTTTAGGATTTTCCGAATCAACAACAAACTCTGGATCTAATGAACTCATATATGTATTATATCCAGTAATATATGCTTGTAATAATCCTTTTAATAAACCACTATATGTTGTTTTAAATGTATCTTTTGGTATTACATAGCTACTTTCCATATTTGATAAAATGTTACCAGAATCATAATTTCCTAAATAATTATTTACCAAATTTTCTACATTATTTAATGATATTTCTCCATCAATACTATTTAGTATTCCGTTTGTAAATGTATTTAAATTATTATTAAATAAATTTTTGGCTGGATTAATATCAGTAGTTATTGAATCTGATATTTGCGTCATATAATTTTGCGTTTGTTGTTCTAATGATTTTTGATCAATGTTAATATTAAAAGCACTTTGCAATTTAGCATTATCAACCTTTACTAAATCTTTAAATTCAAAATCAAAATCATTCTTTTTACTATCAAATCTATTTCCTGAAAAGACATCAACTTCGCTATTTGAAAGTTGTTTTTTTACAACATCAGTTTCTTTTGAATAATCTATAATATGATTTATTAGCTCTGAAGTATAGGCTACTCCTGGATTTAGTGCTGTAGAAGTTACTCCTTCTTTAGCACTAACTATTCCGACAATTTTTAGTTTAGTGGCATTATCATATAATTTTTTCATATATGCATCATCAGCTGTCATATCTTCATAAACATCATATTTGGAATTATATTTATATGTATCAGATGGCATTATTAATCTTAAATCAACATTCATTAAATCTTCATAAGTTAAAGTTAATGGTTCATTATTCACATCAACTGTTTCACCACTCATAATACTAGTAATCATTTTTGTTAATTCTTCAGTATCACGAAGCCCTAATGAGTATACTAGTAAATCAGAGATAGAATTTGGTTCTGATAAAACTATCAACATCTCATCATATTTTTCTGGCCATCTTCCTGCTAAAACATCATAATCTTTTTTAATATCTTCACGATTATCTACCATTTGTGTAAATACTGATGCCATATTTGAATAAGAACTCATTATGTTACTAGTTCCCATCATAGAACTAAACATACTAGAAGGATTAATTTTTGCTAACTTCTTACTAGCATCTATTGTATAAATATTTGGATCTATACTATAAGAATATTGTATATTTGAAATATCTTGTTCTACTTTATTATAATTTTTTTCTAAATAATTTTTAAAACTTTTTAAGTCATTTGTACTTACATTAGAAAGCATTGAAGTAATATATTGTTGTTCTTTCACTTCGTTTGAATCTGTTTTTTCTCCATTTCCTTCTCGCATTGATAAAAGAACACTAGCTATGTCAGATGACTCCTGCTGAATTGTAAGTGGATATGAAGTTAAGGTATCTTCCTGAATTGAATCTACATAATTTTGAAAACCAGTAGAAACTGCAAGAATTAGTGCAATACCTATTATTCCAATAGAACCTGCAATTGATACAAGTAATGTTCTACCTTTTTTGGTCATTAAATTATTAAATGATAAGGATAAAGCTGTAATAAAAGACATCTTTGTTCTTTTATTTTTATTATCTGCCTTTTCTTTTACTTCTTTTGTATTTACCTTTCCATCATAAGGATCTGAATCCGATACTATTTTTCCATCTTTTATATTAATTATTCTACTAGAATATTGTTCTGCTAATTCAGGATTATGAGTTACCATAATTACCAATTTATCCTTAGATATTTTTTTAAGTAAATCCATAATTTGAACACTAGTATCTGAATCAAGTGCTCCTGTTGGCTCATCTGCTAATATTATTTCTGGATTATTGACTAATGCTCTTGCTATAGCAACTCTTTGCATCTGCCCACCAGACAATTGATTTGGTCTTTTGTTTACATGTTTTTCTAGTCCAACTTCTTTTAATGCTTTTAATGCTTTTTTCTTTCTTTCATTTTTTGAAATACCAGATAAAGTTAAAGCAAGTTCTACATTTCTTAATATTGTTTGATGGCTAATTAAATTATAACTTTGAAATATAAATCCTACTCTATGATTACGATATGAATCCCAATCTCTATCTTTGAAGTCTTTTGTACTAACTTCATTTATAATTAAATCTCCAGATGTGTATTCATCTAATCCACCTAATATATTTAAAAAAGTTGTTTTGCCTGATCCAGAAGGACCTAATATACTAGCAAATTCATGTTCTCT
>CAKZZJ010000094.1 GCA_937885165.1 uncultured Caryophanales bacterium | reverse complement strand
TATTCATATAAAGAAAGATTAGCTAAAATCTATCCTAAAGAATACCAAAATGAAATCATTGATTTAAGTTATTATATTATCGCTATAGAAATTAATCATTTAGATGAATTAAAAGAATATATTCTAAATAAGAATCTTTATTGCGATATTTTAGGCAAAGATCAGTATAGAGGACTGATAAGATTAAAAAAATATTCATTTAACAAGATAGATGCAGTAAATAAATATAAAAAAGAATCACCAAAAAATATAACAATAGGTTTCGGTGATTCAATATCAGATTTAAGCTTTATGGATTTATGTGATGTCAAAGTTGCGATGAAAGATAGCGACTGGGGTTTAAAATCCAAAGCTGATTATATTACTAAAGATGATGAATTTAATGATGGAGCAATATTGATTTTAAATGATATCTGCCAAATGAAGTAAATAGATGGCATTTTTTCCATTTGATTTACCACATTTTATCTTATAATCAAATTTGATTTCATCATTTATATATTCTTCATTGAAATGATAATTTGTGATGTCTTTGGCTTCACATAATTCAAAATCATGTGTTGAAATAATAAATATTGCATTATAAAGATTAAGCTTTTCTATTAATAATAGGGAAGCTTTTATTCTTTCATCGTGGTTAGTTCCTTTAAATATTTCATCGATTAATATTAAAGCTTTACCTTCTTTTATTGCAGCATTTATTTTCTTCATTCTCAATATTTCAGCATAGAATGTAGATATACCTTCACTTAATAAATCATTTATTCTAAGTGAAGTATAAATCTTTATATCAGGTGATTTGAAGGATTTTGCTAGTGCGATACCTGCTGCTTCCTTTATTACCTGATTTATTCCTACCATCCTCATAAAAGTAGTCTTGCCACTCATATTAGAACCTGTTAATATCATTCCACCGGATAATTTAATCGAATTAGGTACCGGATTAATTAATAATGGATGTATACCATCTATTATTTCAATATCATCTGCATCATATGCTTTAGTATATAAATCATTGTCAGTAACTAAATTAAGCAAAGATAATATTACTTCAATTTCTTTAGTGCTTTCAAATAATTTATCTAATTTCTTGGTCTTTAATGTTAAATTATTATAAATTAATAATATAAAAAAATCAAAAGAAATTAAAT
>CAKZZJ010000093.1 GCA_937885165.1 uncultured Caryophanales bacterium | reverse complement strand
CAGTGACTTCTTTTGCAGTTCCACCAACTTTTACAGCATATGGATTAACAACTGGTTGTGTAACATAAACTTTATCTGAACTATTTACATAGAAAGTATGTTCGCCAGCAACTGTAGCTGTGAAGCTTGCTGCATCATCTTGTCCTTCAACAGGGAATGGAAGAACAGTACCATTTTTTTCAACTGTTAGAACATCACCAACTGCTAAAGTAACTTTAAATACATAATTATTATTTTCTTTTTCAGCAACTTCAGTGACTTCTTTTGCAGTTCCACCAACTTTTACAGCATATGGATTAACAACTGGAGTTGTAGGTTGTACATCTGTAGTTGTTGTTGCGGGTGCTACAATAGTAGATGATTGAGATGCAGGTGTTGAAGTTGGAGCAGGTGTAGTAGTTGCTGGAGCAACTGAACTAGTTTCTACAGTTTTTTGAGTTGAAGCAGGTGTTGTGCTTTCTACTTCTTCACCACCACAGGCAACTAAAGTTAAGCCTAGTGCGAATACTGAGGCTACTGATGTAATGATTGTAAAAAATTTTCTTTTTTTCATAAATTTCCTCCTTGCTTACAATCTATTTAAACATCTGATTCTGCTAATTTAAGTATAAAATTATATGCTACTAAAGTTTCAAAACTTATATCATCTGTTTGATTCCACTATGTATTACTTTTGCTTCCTCTTATAACCACAAACCCAGAAACAGTTTTTGAAGTATCTGAAGCATATGTATAGACATTTGCTGATTTTTTAGTCATTTCAGGGCATGATCCCCAAGTTGTACCAGAGCCATCAGTATACCAAATGTGAATATATGCTACTGCATCATTGTTACCAAACCAGTCTATAGCACTTACATCTACTGTAATTGTGCCATTCCAGTTTGCTACTTTAGCTTTTGCATCATCTACATATAAAACTTCATTTTCATTTACATAAAATGTATGTACGCCATCAAGTTCGGCAGTATAAGTTGAATGTTTATATTCATCTTTAATTGCTGCACCATCATATGTAATAGCTACTACATCGCCATTTTCAAGTTCAATTTCAAAAGCTAATAAGTCATCGCCGCTTTCAAATGGTGTAACTTCTACAACTTCATTATTTACTTTTACAACAAATTCTTTTGCAGGTTCTACTACATATAATTCTTTATCTTTATTTAAATATACTTTATGTAAACCTTCTTTGGTAGCTGTAAATGGAGAATTTGTTGCTTGAGTCTCACCATAAAATACTGCAAGAACATCATCTTTTTCAAGTTCGATTTCAAATGATAAATAATTTTCACCATCTTCTAAATCTTCTACTTCTATAACTTGATTATTTTTCTTAACTACAATTTCAAAATTTGCAACTAAAGGTTGTTTAACTGCAAATACATTTTCATCATTAACTGTAATTGTATGTGTACCTTTAGAAGTTGCTTTAAATGATGCATTACCATCTTTATCTTTTAATGTTTTATTATCATAAGATACTTTAAGGACATCATCTACTTCTAATTTTAATTTGAAAGTAAATTTATTGCCTTCAACATTTAAATCTTCTGATTCAACTTCTTCATCATTAACTAATACAACGTAAGGGATTTCAGGTTCTGTAACATAAACTTTATTATCTTTATTTACATAGAAAGTATGTTTTCCAGCTCTTGCTGCTTTAAAATATTTTATATTGTTGTAGCTAGGGAAAGCTAGAGCCTCATCATCACCTTTAACAACTACTTTTTCATCTTTAGCAAGTGTTAATTCAAATACTAAATTATTATCATTATCTTTTAAAGGAGTTATTTTTACTTCTTCATCATCTACTAATACTTTATATTCTGTAACTGGTTTTTCTGATTCAACTACATAAACTTCTTCATTATCATTTACATAGAAAGTATGTTTTCCTGAAACTTTGGCTACAAATTTAGTTTCTGCATCTTTTTCTGAACCTAAAGGTAGAGCTTTATTGTTTGCTGTAACAACGACTTCATCTAAAAGTTCTAATTCAATTTCAAATGATAATACATTACCTTTAACTTCTAAATCTTCAACATCAACTAATTTATCATTTACTCTAACTAAATATTCTACTTCAGGTAAACTAACATATACTTCATTTCTAGCATTAACATAGAATGTATATTTACCATCAACTTCAGCAGTAAATGATTTAGCTTGATTATATTGAACAAATTTCAAAACTTCTTCATCACATAAGATTACAAGAATGTCGCCTTCTTCAAGAAGAACTTCAAAATTAAGTTTATCGTCATTTTCAACTTCTAAAGCTTTATGTTCATATGTTTTATTGTGAATTTACATTTGAATTTGAATTACAGCATCATCTTCAATTTCTACAGGTTCTGTAACATAAACTTCATATTCTAAATTTACATAGAAAGTATGTTTTCCAGCTACTTCAGCAACAAAGACCTTAGCGTTCTTATGTTCTGGTAGTTTTAATTCCTCTTCATCAAGTAAGATAACTACTTTATCGTTTTTAGCAAGTGTAAGTTCAAATGCTAATTTATTACCTTCAACTTTTAAATCTTTAACATTTTCAACTGCTTCATCATTTAATAATACAGAAATAACTCCTTCAGGCTTTTCTGGTGCTACAACATATACTGCATTATTTGAATTTACATAAAATTCATAAGCGCCAGCCCAACCTGCAGTAAATGATTTAGCTTGATCATATTCAACAAATTTTAAGGCTACATCATCAGAAGTAATTACAACTTTATCGCCTTTAGCAAGTGTAATTTTAAATGATAAATTATTATCATCAATTTTTAAATCAACTACTTCTTTTTCTTCATCATTTAAAGTTACTTTATATACACCTTTTTCAACTACAGGTAAAGTTACATAAACTTCATCTTCTAAATTTACATAGAAAGTATGTTTCCCTGAAGCTTCTGCAACAAATTTTTTAGCATCTTCAAATTCTTTAAATGCTAAAGCTTTGTCATCAGCTTTAATTACAACTTCATCATCTATTTCTAATTTTAATTCAAAAGATAATACATTTCCTTCAATTTTTAAATCAGTAACTTTAGCTACTACTTCATTAAGCTCAACTGTGTATGTAGCTTCTGGCTTTTCTGGTTCAACTACATATAATTCATTAATTTTGTTAATGTAGAAGGTATGTGTTCCTTTAATTGTAGCTTTAAATGGCTCATTAGCTTCAGGCTGTAGGACTACTTTATCACCAACTGTAATAGATACTACATCATCAATATCTAAATCTAGTGTAAATGCAAATAAATCAGCTGCACTTTTTTCAGCTTTTCCTAATTTTTCTACTGCTTCATCATTAACTTTAACAACTAAAGTTGGTTCAACTACTTCAAAGTCTTCTTGCCAGCCATCTTTATAATATAATTTAGTTGCGTTAATATTTAAATCACTAGTTTGAACGCCATCGCCTGAATGGAATAATACATGTTCTTCAGTATTAGGCATTTCAACGCTGAACCAACCTTCATGTTCTTCTACAGCCATCATTTTAACACCTGGCCAATCAGTTGCGTTTTCTCCGCCCCAATAATGTACTAAAACATTCTTCCAATCATCTGAATTATAAAAATATAGATTTATTTTTTCGACTTCTGCTTGAGGTGAAACTACATAAACATCATCACTTGAGTTAACATAGAATGTATGTTTACCGCTTCTTACAGCTGTAAAACTATCTTTTGGAGCTTCATCTTGCTTTTGAGGGAAAGATAATTTATTATCATCTCTTAAAATTGTAACAACATCATCTTTTTCAAGTTCTAATTCAAATACTAAATGATTATCACCTGAGTCTTCTTTTTCAAAAGGCTCAACTTGAATTTCATCTGCACCTTTCTTAACTACATAAGTTCCAGCTTCAATTTCTGGTTGAAGGATGTAGATTTCATTATTTTCATTTACAAAGAATTTATGTATACCAGCTCTTGATGATGTAAATGATTTAGCCTCAGTTACTTCTTTACTATCTACACCTTTAACTACAAGTGCTTCATTTTCTTTTTCAACAACAATTACTGCACCTTTTTCAAGTTCTACTTCAAATACATAATTATTGTTTCCTTTATCTTTTTCAGTAACTTCAACAACTTTTTTATCTACTTTTACCACATAAGAACTTACTTCTTGTTCTTTTTCAAAGCCTTTTTGCCAACCATTGTTATGGTATAGTTTATCTTTATCTACTGTTAAATCTTGAGTTTTTTTGTTGTTGCCATCATTAAAGATAACCCTATTTGCTAAAGCATTAACTTCAAGTGAGAACCAGCCATCATGGCCTTTTTCAGCAGTCATTTTGGTACCTGGATATTCGCCTGAATATTCATGTGTGTAATCGCCATCTTGAAGCCAGCTATAAAGATATACTTCTTCATAATTATCTTTGTTATAGAAATAAATAGTTAAATATTCAACTTGAGGAGGTAATACTGAATAATCAGCACCCCATTGACCATTGTAATATAATTTATTTTCTTCTAAAGCAATGTCAGGAGTTTTATTCTCACCGCCATCATTGAAGACAACTTTTTCTACATTGCCCGGGATTTGAACACTAAACCAGCCATCATGATCTGTTTCAGCTGTCATTGAAATTCCTGGCCATGTTGTAGCATCAACACCATCGCCCCAGTAATGAACTTTAACGTTATCCCAGTTTTCTTGGTTATAATAATGAACTGTAATATTTTCAACAACTACATTTTTACTAACATATACTTTGTTATTATGATTAACATATACTGTATAATCTGCACTTTCAGCTGCTGTATAGCTTGATAATTCATCTTCTCCTTCATTTTGTGGGAAAGAAAGTGCCTCATTATCTTTAAATACAGTAAGTATTTGGCCTTCTGTTAAGCTAATTTCAAACACATAATTGTTATCTCCTTTAGCTTTTTCTGTAACTTCTTTAGGTTCACCATTAACTTTAGCTACATAGTTTGGTAAAACAACATCAGTACCAAAATCAGCTTGCCAACTCTCGTTAAAATATAATTTAGTTGCATCAACAGTTAGATTTTCAGTTTTTCTTTCATCATTTCCTGATAAACCATTATTAAAAATTACAGCATTAGCTTTTTTATTAACTTCAGCACTAAACCAACCATCGTGTCCTGAAAGAGCTACCATGGCATCACCAGGCCAATTTGCTGTATATGTGTATGCTGCCTCATCTGCAGTTTGTTTATATGCATAGACATATACGCTTGCCCATGAATCTTTATTGTAGAAATAGAATACATTCTTTTCTTCTACTGGTGGTTCAACTGAAAAATCGCTTCCCCATTGGCCATTAAAATATAATTTAGTTGCATCAACAGTTAAATTTTCAGTTTGCCTTGCGTTTTCTCCTGATAATCCATTGTTAAAAATTACAACAGCTGCTTCTTTATTTACTTTAGCGCTATACCAGCCTGTGTGTCCTGAAACAGCAGTCATCAAAGTTCCTGGCCAATCTCCAGCGTACTTATATGAATCAGTATAAGCATAAATTTTTACTTGATCCCAATTTTCAGAATTGTAATAGAAAAATTCATATTCTTCAACAACAGGCGTTGGTACTACAAATGAAACTGAAATATTTGTAGTTTTAGTAACATCACCTTCTGTGTAAGAAATAGTAATTGTTACATTTCCAGCTTGAGTATTTTGATAAGTTCCAACTGTAAAGTTAGTAACTGTTGCTTCAGTAGAATCTGAATATCTTGCCATAACAGTTATATCAGTTTTATTTACACTTTCACCTACATTAAGCTCTCCACCACTATAGGTTGCACTAATGCTTGATAAAACCTTTTGTGCAGGAACTTCTGTTGTAGTCCTAGGACTTTCACTTGTGGTAGTTGTTGGACTTCCACTAGAAGTTGTCCCTGGACTTGGGGACGTTGTAGGATTTGTTGGCTGACTAGTAGGATCACTAGTTTTTGTGCCAGTTGGTGTTTGTGGATTTTCACTTGTTTTTGTTGGAGCCTCAACAGATGATGATTCATCACTTGAGCTGCCACAAGCAGTTAAAATACCAATCATTCCAAAAAACATCATCAACATAGATATGACTAGAATTTTTCTTCTTCTCATAATTAATTTCCCCCTTTTTTGTAAGAATTCGAGAATTGAAATATATATTTTCCATCATTTGTATGTGAAAAATGAGCGACTTTACTTAAGACATTGTTATTATATAACAAGTCTTTGTAAAACGCTTTCACAACTACTTTAACACTAATTAAAATTGTTGTCAACAAGTATTTAGAATTTTTGAGTCATTTTTTTTGAAAAAACGAAGGAAAATCTATCATTTTGATACTTGATAAAACATTTTTAAAATGGCTTAAAATATGGAAAAATAAACTCACAAATTATGTCGTAAAAATCTTTCTAAAAAAATGATAATTTTTCCGATTTTTTAAGTATATTTTATTTCTTTTATCAAACATAATAATTTACATAATTTTCATTTCAATTTTTAGAAATATTTTATATTGATATTTTAACATTGTGAAAGCGCTTGACAAAAGCGCTTTCATATATTAAAATATATGAGATTTTAGGTAAATAGACATTTTATCAAACAAAATAATAATAACTTTTTTGTAGAATAAGGGGTGTTCTTTATGAAAAAAATATTATTGATAATTGCCTCAGCAATGCTTGCTGTTGCAGCAGTTGTAACTGGAGTCATATTGATTTTACAACTTGACTTTAAATTAAAAACCTATACAGTCAATTTTTATCAGGATGAAAATAAGGAGGTTTTGCTACAAAGTAGTGTAGTAAATATTGGAGATATTGCTTCTTACGATTTTGAAACAAATAAAACTCCAACTAAAGCCTCAACTGATGATTATGATTATACTTTTAATGGTTGGATTAGTGGAGATAATACATATGAAGTTGATACCACTCTTCCTAAAGTTAGAAGTAACATAGATTATGTTGCCTCATTTATTTCGGTAAAAAAGGATTTAGAAAAATTTGTTGTAACTTTCGTAGATGAAGATGGCACAACTATCCTTGATACACAAAATCTTGCCAAAGGTAGCATACCTACATATCAAGGAAAGACGCCTTCTAAAGACCAAACAATAGAATTTACGTATGAATTTAGTGGTTGGACTCCAGAGATTACAGCAGTTAGTCAAAATACAACATATAAGGCTACATATTCTTCATCAACTAGAATGTATAATGCGAAATTTTATGATGAAGATGGAAACTTCGATTATGAGTATAAATGTGTTTGGGATAATGGTTGCCAAAAAGAACTAAAAAAATGTGAAGATGCTAAAAATTATGATGAATGTAAAAATATAGTTGCCCCAACAAATAAACAATGCATTTATATAAATGATGAATGCAAAGAACAATATAAAGATTGTGAATCCTATAATAATAACGGTAAAGAACAAATAGAACAATCAGTTTGTGAATCTATTATATTAAATGATTATTTATTTAATACAGATAAATGCTCATTTGAATCAGGAAACCCAAATAAATGTGTAAGAAAAAAAGAGAAAAATGTTCAGATTTCAAAAGGGATGATTTTTCTTTCCTATGTTATATTTATACTCCATCTTCCTCAAGTGAAAAATGTTCTTATTCGAACTCAGTTTGCTCTGCTGTTAAAAAACCTTGTTTGGAATTAAGCAATGAATTAAGTGTTTCTGAGGAAACTTGTAATGAAGCCCTAACTTCTGCTTCAAACAAATAAAATCAACAATGAAATCGCCTATGACATGCTGGCGACGGAATTTCTCATCAAGACCCTTCTTTCTAAGCAACTCCCACAAAACATTCTCAGCTTCGGTAGGCTGGTTCCTATTAGCTTTCGCATGAAGTCGAAGTATCTCATAGAGGTCAGGTGAAGCCGTCCTATAATGATCAATGATTTTCTGCTCTACCGCAACTCCGCCGCCAGAAGCCTCCCCCAGTCGGGGGA